>CALGEU010000291.1 GCA_937881285.1 uncultured Clostridia bacterium
ATGCGATGCTCTGACGATGCATCACGCCAAATAGCACAATTAAATCACTTTGCCTTTGACGACAACCATCGGATAAGTCTCATACCCACTCAACGTTCTGTTGGGTTGAATGATGACGTCCTTGTCGGTGATGGTGTAATCGAGAGACGCATTTTCCATGACGATGGTGTCTTCCATGACGATGGAGTTGCGGATGACTGCGCCTTTACCGACCTTGACGGAACGGAAGAGAATGGAGTTTTCAACGGTGCCGTCGATGACGCAGCCGTCTGCAATGATAGAATTTTTGACGTTCGCGCCTTCTTTATACCTTGCGGGGACGGAGTCCTTGACCTTGGTGAGAATGGTGGAGTGCTTGTAGAAGAGAGCGTCTCTCACTTCGGGTTTGAGCAGGTCCATACTCACTTTGAAATAGGTCGGGATACGGTCGATGACGGCAACGTATTCTTTCACTTCGTAGTTCATGATATAAAGGTCTTGCAAGTTGGCTTGAAGAATATCCTTCTCAAAATCGTAACAACCGTGAGCAAAAGCGTTGTCCACGAGAGATATGAGAAGGTCTTTCTTGACGAAGTAGATGTTGAGATTGCAAAGTTGTTTGCCAGTATCGCTTGCAACGGCATAGCGCAAATCGGTGATACGATTGTTCTTGTCGGCGGTGACGACGAGTTTTCTGGAATTGATGTCATCGGGACGATACGTAAGCACGGTTATATCCGCGTTTTTGTCGATATGGAATTGCTCCACTTCTTCAAAATCGATGTTGTAAGCAATATTCGTGTTGGATATGACGACGTATTCTTCCTGATTGTTCATCAAATATCCGCGGAGATGATACAACGCTTCGATTTTGCCCTTGTACACTTCGTGTTCGTTGTTGAAGACGAAAGGCGGGAAAAGCGTGAGGCCGCTGTTTTTTCTGTTCAAGTCCCAGTCTCTGCCCATACGGAGATGGTCCATGAGCGAGTTGTAGTTGCTTCTTGTGACGATGCCTATCGTCGTGATGTTTGCATGAACGAGATTTGACAGCGTGAAGTCGATAAGGCGATATCTGCCCGCAAAAGGAAGAGACGCCGTTGTGCGATGTATGGTCAGATCGTTGAGATGACTGTCGGGATCGGACGCGAAAAGTACGCTCATCGTTTTGTTTTTCATATTTTTCTCTCCTTTAACCTATCATTTCGTTTGCTCCGACGACGGAGTTTGCGGGAAGATTGTAGTTCGGCGCGATTACGCTTATCTTCCACTCGCCCGGATTGCAATGGGACAAAGTTTCGCCCACTATGCAGTTTTTGCCGATGACGGCGTTCCAGCCGACGATTGAGAATCTTATGTCCGCACCGTCTTCGATGACTGCGCCGGGCATAATTATGGACGATTCGATATACGCGTCCTTGCCGATTTTGACGGAGTTCGAAACGATGCTGTTCTTCACCGCTCCGTTGATAACCGTACCTTCACTGACGAGACAGTTTACGACTTTGCCGGTCGGAGCAACGTAGTGTGGCGGCTCGGCGTTGTTTCTTGCGTAAATCTTCCACTTGTCGTCGTCGAGATTGAGTTCGCTGCCGTTGAGAATGTCCATGTTCGCTTCCCAGAGAGAAGAAATCGTTCCGACGTCTTTCCAGTATCCGTCAAATTGATACGCGTACATTCTCTGTCCGTCCGCAAGCATTTTGGGAATGATGTTTTTGCCGAAGTCGTTTTCGCTCGTCTTGTCGTTTTCGTCTTCGATAAGGTATTTGCGGAGTTTTTCCCACGTGAAGATATATATACCCATAGAAGCCTTTGTGCTCTTTGGGTGCTTCGGTTTTTCTTCAAACTCTTCGATTGCCTTGCTGTTCTTTTTGAGATTGAGAATTCCGAATCTCGACGCTTCTTCGATAGGCACGTCGCGCACCGCTATCGTGCAGTCCGCATTGTTGCGTTTATGCTCTCTGAGCATGTCGTGATAATCCATCTTATAGATGTGGTCACCGCTCAGAATCACCACATAATCGGGGCTATAATTGTCGATAAAGTCTATGTTTTGATAAATGGCGTTTGCAGTGCCCTTGTACCATTCACCCGATTTTGCGTCCATATAAGGGGGCAAAACGAAGATGCCGCCGTTGAGTCTGTCCAAGTCCCACGGTTGTCCGTTGCCTATGTACTGGTGCAACTCGAACGGGCGATATTGAGTGAGCACGCCTATCGTATCGATGCCGCTGTTGATGCTGTTTGAAATCGGGAAATCGATAATGCGATATTTTGCGCCGAACGGAACTGCGGGCTTTGCGACTCTTGACGTAAGAACTCCGAGTCTAGTGCCTTGTCCGCCTGCAAGAAGCATTGCGATGCACTCTTTCTTTGAAATTTTGCTCATTATTTTTCCTCCTTATATTCGGGTTTCAAAAACATAACCGAGTTTTTGGGAATGTTGACTTTTATTGAATACGGATAACCGTGAGACGGTTTTGCCGTCGCTCTGAAAGACGGTCTACGTTCTTCTTCTCCGCCGTATTTCTTGAGTGCGGAATACAAATCCGCTCTGTACGTCACGCCTTCGGGAACGCCCATGACGTATTTGAGCCTTTCAACCGGCGAGAAGTTGACCACGCATATCACGTATTCTCCGTCCGCCGCCTTGCGAATGAAAGACACGACGTTTTGCTTGTTGTCGTCAACCACTATCCACTTGAAGCCGTCGTAGGTGCAATCGAGTTGCCACATGGCCTTGTTTTCGAGATAGAAAGCGTTCAGGTCTTTCATGAATTTCTGGAAAGTGCGGTGACGCGGATAATCAAGCAAGAACCAGTCGAGTTGTTGTGCGTAATTCCATTCGATGAATTGCGCAAACTCGTTGCCCATAAAGTTGAGCTTCTTGCCGGGGTGTCCCATCATAAAACCGTAAAACGCTTTGAGCCCCTC
>CALGEU010000292.1 GCA_937881285.1 uncultured Clostridia bacterium
TGAGCCATCGCTCACTCTAGTAAGGTTACTATCGTAATAATAAAATAACATATTTAAAGCCTTATTGCAAGCATAAATAATATATTATTTATATATTTTTTGAATAAAAACGGAAAATATATTAAAAAGAGCACGACGTAACGAAGGTCAGACTTCAAACGGTGCGCTTTTACATTCTCGACGCAATAACTTTCAATGCCCCGAACGTCGCAAACACGTCGCTCATCGCTCTGTGCGCATTCTCGTGAACGATGTCGTAGGCTTTCGATATGGTTTCGAGCTTGCAGTTCGGAAGTTCGGTGAGATAACGGCGAGCGAGCAACAACGTATCGCAAAGTTCGTTGTCGAAGTTGTATCCTTGCTTTTCGGCAATTCTGGCAACGATAGGAAAATCGTAGCCTGCGATATTGTGTCCGCAAAGTATGCTTCCGTGAGCAAATTTGAAGAAATCCGGCATAACGTTTTCTATGCTCGGAGCGTCGAGAACCATTGCGTTGCTTATATGCGTGATTTCGGTTATTCTTTCGGGTATGCTTGCGGTCGGCTTTACGAGCGTAGAGAACGTTTCCGTTGCGACCCCGTCCACGACTTTGAGTGCGGACAATTCTATTATCTCTGCAATTTCCGTCTTCAAATCTGTCGTTTCAAGGTCGAAAACGACAAACGTTTTGCCTTTGAAATACGGAGCGATTTCTTCCGTTTTTCCGATATCTAAAAGGCTTTTAACCGTATCGTCAACGTATTTTTGCGGGAAAATCGTCGTGTATTTTTCGGGAACGGGCTTGATTGACGTGAGATGTATGCTGTCAAAATCGATATCCGCTTCAAACATTGCGTTTATCATAAACGACCATGCTCCCGAAAACTGCGACCAACTCACCTTGCCCATACAAATCACTTGCGACTGGTCTTTCAGAGACGCGATTTTGTCGGCGGTTTCGTCGTTTGAGCAAAAGCATACGCCTTCGATTTTGCCTGTCGTGTCGTCAAGCATAAACTTCACGAACGGCAACGTTTCGCTTCCCGTTTTCGGGTCGTCGGGATTGTATCTCTTGTTTTTGTAGGATTTTTTCTCTATTCCGAAGATTTTTCCGCACAAAACGATGTTGTCGCACGCCGATTTCACGTCGATTATGTAATTCGGAAGTTGCGTTATGCTCTCCACTTTTCCGCGCGAATAGACTTTCTCGCCCACTCTTGCGTCGACAAGTCGCACCGAACTGTCGTGATGAACGGTGGTGTCGATATGCAAGTCTTCGTCTTTAAGATTTTTCAAGTCGACGATTTCTTCTTCTGCAACGATGTCTATGTATTGATTGAACGAGCAATCGAGAAAATCGCGCAATTTGTCGAGCGTATCGCCTGCGATAAGCATTTTGTACGTAGGCGTATCGAAAGTAAACTTCACGTCTATGTCGTTGTCTCCGACTTCGATATTCAACGTATCGTCGTTGATACGACGGAAAATGAGTTGATTGTATCTGTTGAAAAATTCGAGAATCTTGTTCTTCACGACGTTGTTGTCTGCGTACGTTCTTATATACTGAATAGACACTTTGACACCCGAGAACATTTCTTCAACGATGCTTTGCACCTTCTTTTTGCTCTCTTCGTCAAAATCTCTCACTTCAAACGCCGATATTATAAAGCGCACGACGAGTTCGCGCTTATCTTTATAATAAGTCGCGCTGTTAAGTTTCAGCATGGGAAACTCGCCTTTGCTCTTCAACGTAAATTCTTCAAAAAATTTGGTCATATCTTGCCTTTATCATTATATATCAAATGATATATAACGCATTTTATCCACTGTTTAGTCACTTATTGCATCGTTTAGCAATTTTTCGAACTCGACGAGCAAATCTTTGCTGTCAACGGTTTTGAATATCTTTCCGCCTTTCAGAATAACCGATTTTTCTTTTCCGCCCGCAATGCCCAAATCGCTGTTTTCGCCTTCGCCGATGCCGTTCAACGGACAACCGAGCACGGATATCGTAAGCGGTTTATTCACGCCTGCCGTGAGCATCTCAACTCTGTTTGCAAGCCCTTCAACGTCGATTTCCGTACGCGCGCAAGTCGGACAAGCCACCACTTCGACGGCGTTTTTGCGTATGCCGAGAGTTTGCAAAATCTTGCGACCTGCAAGCACTTCTTCTTTTACGTCTGTCGAGAGCGAAACTCGTATGGTATCGCCTATACCTTCCTGCAAAAGCGTTCCTATGCCTATTGCCGATTTGATAAGCCCCGTGCGCAGCGTCCCAGCTTCCGTAACGCCGATATGAAGCGGATAATCGCACTCTTTTGCGAGCATTCGATTTGCTTCAACGTTCACAATCGTATTCGACGCCTTTATTGCGACGACAATATCTCTCATACCCTGACTTTCAAAGACGTCGGCACATTCGAGCGCACTTTCGCACAACGCGCGCGCTTCGTCCATACCCTTGAATTTCGGGTCAAGCGAGCCGCCGTTTACGCCCACACGCACGGGAACACGCATATCGACAAGTCGTTTGGCAAGGTCTTTTATCTCGGAAAAATCACGCATATTGCCCGGATTCATGCGAATTTTCTTCGCCCCGTTGTCAAGCGCGAGATGTGCGAGTTTATAACTGTAATGTATATCTGCGATGAGCGGCAAACCGCATCTTTTCGAGATTTCTCCGAAAGCATACGCCGACGCTTCGTCTGGCACTGCAAGACGAATAAGGTCGCAACCGACCTTTCTCAAATCTTCAATTTGTTTCAGCGAGCCTTCGACGTCGACCGTTTTTGTGTTCAGCATCGACTGCACCGTTATGGGTGCGTCTCCGCCGATTGCCACGTCTCCGACGAAAACTTTGCGAGTGTTTCTTCTTTGCATAGTCGTATTTGTAAATTATTTTATCCTTTCACAAGGTGGAAGACGTCAAGGAATACCGCAAGAACAATCAACAACACGAGTCCGACCGTGTGTATGACCGCTTCGA
>CALGEU010000293.1 GCA_937881285.1 uncultured Clostridia bacterium
GTGATGACTTTTACTCGACTGTACCGTTTTTGCCTTCGTCGGTTTGATCGTCGACTTTTTTGTCGCAATCGCTTGCGCCGGAGCAGCAAGAGCAGTTGTTGTCGCAGTTTGTGCTTTCGAGATTGAGATCGTCAATCCAGAAAATCTTGTCTTTGAGTGCAAGACTTACGATGTCGATGACGCAAAGCACCCAGCCGCCGAAAATCATGAGCAATATTGCAAGCACGATTCCGAGTGCGCTGTTTTTGAGTGCGCTTTTTGCCAAACGGCAAAGGTTGGACGGGATGTCCCAAAGCAAGCAAAGGATAATCTTGACGACTTTGTCAAGACCGTTGTACCAGTCAAGATACTTTTTTGCAAAATCTTCCATTTTTATGTCTCCTGAACGTTTATTTCCGAAAGGTGTTATATCACTTTGTCAAAGATATGTCAAGTTGTTGTTGAATGATACCGTCAATCGTGATATAATTTATACATTATATAATTGCGCGCGCGTGAAAATGCGTGGCAGGGAGTCAACGATGAAAAGCGACATCGAAATCTGTCAGGAGACGAATTTGCGACCGATAACCGAGATTGCAAAATCAATCGGCATCGACGAAGAATACCTTGAAGCATACGGAAAGTACAAGGCGAAAATCGATTATTTTCGTCTTGCAAACGGCAATGGTAAGGACGGAAAACTCATTCTCGTCACGGCAATCACGCCGACGCCTGCAGGCGAAGGAAAAACCACGACGACCGTAGGACTTGCCGACGGACTTAAACGTATAGGCAAAAACGCAGTCGTTGCGCTGAGAGAACCGTCGCTCGGCCCTGTTTTCGGCATAAAAGGCGGAGCGGCAGGCGGCGGATACGCACAGGTCGTTCCTATGGAAGACATCAATCTTCATTTCACGGGGGACTTCCATGCGATAGGCGCGGCAAACAATCTTCTCGCCGCATTGCTAGACAATCATATCCAGCAAGGCAACGCTCTTTGCATAGACCCGAGAAAAATAACGTGGAAAAGATGCGTCGATATGAACGACAGACAACTGCGTTTCATTGTTGACGGATTGGGCGGAAAAGCCAACGGAACGCCGAGAGAAGACGGCTTTGACATTACCGTCGCAAGCGAGATTATGGCGGTGCTGTGTCTTGCGTCGTCGATTGCGGATTTGAAAGACAGGCTTTCAAAAATCATCGTCGGATACACCTATGACGACAGACCCGTCACGGCAGGCGACCTTAAAGCGCAAGGCGCAATGACGGCACTTTTGAAAGACGCTATAAAGCCTAATTTGGTGCAGACTCTCGAAGGTACGCCCGCACTTGTTCACGGCGGTCCGTTTGCAAACATTGCGCACGGCTGCAATAGCGTGATTGCAACCAAAACGGCACTTTATCTTGGCGATTACGTGGTTACAGAAGCGGGTTTCGGCGCAGATCTCGGAGCGGAGAAGTTTCTGGACATCAAATGCAGAAAGGCAAATATAAAGCCGAATGCCGTAGTTGTAGTCGCGACTGTGCGTGCTCTCAAGATGCACGGCGGAGCGGATAAAAAGGACTTGAAAACGGAAAACGTATCCGCATTGAAAGAAGGTATGCCGAATTTGCTCCGACACGTGGACAATATAATGAACGTATACAAACTTCCTTGCGTCGTTGCAATCAATCGTTTTGAAAGCGACACCGACGAAGAAGTGAAGACGATAGAACTCGCGTGCAGGGAGCACGGCGTCAGCGCGGTTGAATGCACTGCTTTCGCAGACGGCGGAAAAGGCGCGGAAAGTCTTGCAAGAAAGGTCGTCGAACTTTGCGACGAAGACAATTCGCATTTTCAATACGCATACGACGATTCGGATTCCATTCTTCAAAAAA
This sequence comes from uncultured Clostridia bacterium, assembly GCA_937881285.1. GTDB lineage: Bacteria > Bacillota > Clostridia > Christensenellales > CAG-917 > CAG-475. The sequence continues at coordinate 1,864 of CALGEU010000293.1, forward strand.
TCGAAAAAGTCGTTCGCAAGGTATACGGCGGAGACGGCGTGAGCGTAACGCCGCAGGCGCAAAAACAAATCGACGCACTTGAAGAACTCGGTTTCTCGTCGCTTCCCGTGTGTATCGCAAAGACGCAATACAGTTTTTCCGACGACCCGAGCAAACTCTGCGCACCGAGCGGTTTCACCGTCTGCGTGAAAAACGTAAAAGTTAGTGCGGGAGCAGGCTTTATCGTGGTGCTTACGGGAGACGTTATGACGATGCCGGGGCTTCCCAAAGTGCCTGCCGCAGAAAAAATCGACGTCACAGACGACGGCAGAATAATCGGACTTTTCTGATAAAAAATATAGGATATGAAATCAACGCAAGCAAAATTCGGTTTCAAGCACAAGAGCGGAATACTCATGGCGGTTTCGTCGCTCCCGGGCAGATACGGCATCGGGTCTGTCAGCGCACCCGCTTTTAAGTTTATAGACTTTTTGAAAGAGTGCAAACAACGCGTATGGCAGGTGCTTCCGCTCAATCCGACCGCATACGGAGATTCTCCATATCAATCGCCGTGTTCGTTTGCGGGCAATCCGTATTTTATCGACCTTGACGCACTAAAAAACGAATCTCTTCTTTGCGAAGAAGATTTGAAAGGAGCAATCGACAACGGAGACAGAGTCGATTACGGCAAACTGTTCGAGACGAGAATTCCGCTTTTGAAAAAGGCGTACGCCAAGTTTTCGTCGACTCCGAAATATACGAGATTTGCCGAAAAGAACGCAGACTGGCTTGACGACTACGCTCTTTTTATGACGCTCAAAGAAAAGAACGACTACAAAGCGTGGACGGAATGGAAAGATATGCGCGAGTATGCGTTTGCAAAAGCGCACGAAAGAGAGTTTGTACAAGAATGCGGATTTTGGAAATTCGTTCAATTCGAGTTTTTCTCGCAGTGGAAGAAAGTGCGCGAATACGCAAAGAAAAACGGAATTTCAATCGTCGGAGATATGCCCATTTACGTCGCATGCGACAGCGTGGAAGTGTGGAGAGACCCGAGCGAGTTTCTGCTTGACGAAAATCTCGTGCCGACAGTCGTTGCAGGTTGTCCGCCCGATGCGTTTTCTGATGACGGACAGTTGTGGGGCAATCCTATATACGATTGGAAAAAGATGAAAGAAAACGGCTATCGTTGGTGGGTGGAGCGTGCAAAGCACGTTTTTGAACTTTACGATATAGTGAGAATAGACCATTTTCGCGGATTTGCGGGGTACTACGTCATACCGTACGGAGACGAGACCGCAAAAAACGGACATTGGGAAACGGGCGTCGGATACGAACTTTTTGCGGAGATTGAAAAGGCAGTTCCCAAAGCAAAAATCATTGCGGAAGACTTGGGACACATCACCGACGACGTGCGCGAGTTGCTTGAAAAAACAGGCTATCCCGGCATGAAAGTGTTGCAATTTGCCTTCAACGACAAGAAAAACGAATATCTGCCGCGCAACTACAAGACGGACAACTGCGTGGTGTATACGGGCACTCACGACAGCGCGCCGACAAAAGCGTGGTTTTCGGATATGACCGACGTTGAGAAAAAGGCTTTTGAAAGGGAATGCCCCGTGCGATTCGGACAATCTCCCACCGCCGCGCTCGTTGCGTTTGCCATGAACTCACCTGCGAATCTTGCGGTTATACCGCTGCAGGATTATATGGAACTCGGTGCGGAAGCAAGAATGAACATGCCGTCAACCGCACAAGGCAATTGGACTTGGCGTGCGTCGGGAAGATTTGCAACGACTGCGCTTAAAAACAAAATTACGACAATCACCGAAAATTCGGACAGGGCGTAAACGAAATCGTTTGATGAGAAAGAGATATATTTTGACGAAGACCGCAAGTTTGTTGCGGTTTTCGTCATTTTTATAGTTAAAATCAAAATATAAGCATAACTTTTTATATGAACGTGATTTTGTGCGGAGCGGCAGGCAGAATGGGGCGCGAAATGTGTGCGCTTATTAAAAACAGAGACGATATGAACATCGTTGCGGCGGTGGATAAAATACCGTGCGAAGAAGAACATTTTTATAAACGTATAGTTGATGTCAAAGAAAGCGCGGACGTCATTCTTGATTTTTCTCATCACAGTGCAATACGGCAAATAGCGAAATATGCAACGGACAGGAAAATTCCGCTTGTCGTTGCAACAACAGGACATACCGAAGAAGAGATTGAAATCATTCGCGGCGTTGCGGAAAAAATCCCCGTGTTTTTTGCAAGCAATATGTCGCTCGGATTGTTGTTGACTTGTGAATTCTCGCAAAGACTCGCAAAGGTTTTTCCGTGTGCTGACGTTGAGATAATCGAGACGCATCATTTCAACAAGGCGGACGTTCCCAGCGGCAGTGCGCTCACGATTGCAAAAGCGATAAAGTCGGCGCGTGGCGGCGGAGAAATCGTCGTCGGGAGACGTGCGCAAGACGTACGCGAGAAAGGACAGATTTGCATAAGTTCTCTTCGTCTCGGCGGCGTGTTCGGCACGCACGAAGTCATCTTTGACGACGGCAACGAAAGCGTTTCGATAAAGCACGTCGCACATTCGAGAGAGTTGTACGCATGCGGCGCAGAACGCGCAATTCGATTTATAGTTTTGCAAAAAGCAGGGTTGTACGGTGTAAAAGATATTGTTTAACTGTCGTTTGTGTCATTTTAAATTTTTTGCGTATAAAACGTAAAGCGTGAGATATGCTAACGATATGAAAAACGAAAAAAGATATTTGTTTGTTTCGGTGTCGTTGCTCACGGTGTTGTTTTTGGTGCTCGTTGGATGCATATACGCAAATGCGTATGCGAAAAACGAGTCGGCAAAAGGCATTGAAAGCGAAGATAAAAACGTGTGCGATGCAGGGAGCGTCTTCGATATGATTACGCCCGAAGTCATCGCGTTTTACGAAAACGAAATCGCGGGCGAAAAGGTGCTTTCAAACAAGACCGACGCACAACTTGCAAGCATTGCGAAGAGATACGATATCAGCGTAGCAAAGGCAAAGGGCGTTATCGTCACTTACGATTTTGCAAACAGAACGGGCGGCGGAATCGACTTTCCGAGCATAGCGAAAATGAGCGAAATGAAGATGCTTGCTTTCGTCAAAGACAGGGCGGAAATTTATACGGCGGACTTTACGAAAGAGCAAAAAGAAGAATTGAAACAAAAGGCGATGGACGCTTTGGGATTCAAATTCTGAAACGGCAACGGCAGCGGGCGCAAATGCGTCCGTTTTTATTTTTGCGAGACATATAGATAATCGTTTGGTGAGATTTTCGGTTCAAACGATATAAAATTATCGCATAAAAAGCATGCGCGTTGCACTTGAAAAGATAATCTTATGATGATATACTGAATATACTAAAAATAATACGGGAGTGGTTATGGAAACTTCACAATTTGAGTTTTTGACCGCAAAGGCAAGGCAACTTCGCGACGACGCTATCGAAACCATCGGCAGATTCGGTGTGGGACATATCGGCGGAACGATGTCTGTCATGGACGCTTTGACTGTCATTTATTATGCCAAAGCCAACGTCGACCCCGAAAATCCGCAGAAAGCGGACAGGGACAGAGTGATTATGTCAAAGGGACACGCCGGCCCTGCAATGTACGTAGTGCTTGCAGACAAAGGATATTTCCCCAAAGAGTGGCTCTACACACTCAACGCACCCGGCACGAGACTTCCGTCTCACTGCGACATGACCAAGACTCCCGGCATCGATATGACGGCAGGTTCACTCGGTCAAGGATTGTCGGCAGGCGTCGGAATGGCACTTGCGGCGAAACTCGACAAGAATCCTGCGACGATATACTGTTTCATCGGAGACGGCGAATCGCAGGAAGGTCAGATTTGGGAAGCGAGTATGTTTGCCGGCTCGCACGCTCTTGACAATCTCATCGTGCTTCTCGACTACAACAAAATGCAACTTGACGGCGCGGTGCACGACATCAACGATATCGCACCCGCAAAAGACAAGTGGGAAGCGTTCGGTTTCTTCGTGCAGGATATAGACGGACACGATATAGTGGCAATATCCGACGCGATCGACAACGCAAAGGCACAAAAAGGCAAGCCGAGCATGATTATTCTCAACACGATAAAGGGCAAAGGCGCGTCTTTTGCTGAAAGTGTGGCTAACTGCCACAGCATGAGCATATCCGAAGATATGTGGAGAAAAGAAACGGGAAGGTATCAGGCATGACGGACGAAAGAGAATTGAGACAGGTGCTTGCTGGCGCGCTGGTTGAAAGAGCAAGAAAGGACGACAGAATCGTGGTGCTTGACGCGGACCTTATGAGTTGCCACGCAACGAAAGTGTTCAAGCAGGAGTTTCCCGACAGATTTATAAACGTCGGCATTGCCGAACAAAATATGATGGGCATAGCGGCAGGCA
>CALGEU010000294.1 GCA_937881285.1 uncultured Clostridia bacterium
CAACCCTAATGTACATGTCGTACATGAGTTGGCAGGATCGGGGTGCTGACAAAGTCAGTCGCTATTTAGCGCGCTTTTAATATGCGCGGGCGTAATAAATAACCTTCGAAGCAGGCTTCCCGCAAACCGGGCAAACGTCACCGACGGGCGTTTGGTCGAAAGGCATGCAACGAGAAGTTGCGGAGAATTGTTCTTTGATTTTGTCTTCACAGCAACGATCGCCGCACCACATGGTTTTGACAAACTTGTGATCGTCGAGAGTTTGTTTCATCTCGTCGAGAGTGTGGCAAACCTGAATGTGAGAATGCAAGAAATCGTGAGATTGCTTGAACATATTTTGTTGAATGTCGTCAAGAAGCGCGGGGATATCGTGCGCGAGATCGTCGATCTTCACGGCGAATTTGTCGTGCGTATCGCGACGGGCAATCATGACCTGTCCGTTTTCAATGTCGCGCGGACCGATTTCGAGACGTACGGGGACGCCTTTCATCTCCCATTCGTTGAACTTCCATCCGGGAGACTGTTCTCTGTCGTCGAGTTCGACTCGCAATCCTTGTGCACGGAGCGTTGCGGCAACTTCGCTTGCCTTGTCAAGAACGCCTTCTTTGTGCGCCGCGACGGGAACGACCACGACTTGAATAGGTGCGACTCTCGGCGGAAGTTTGAGTCCGCGTTGGTCTCCGTGAGCCATGATGAGCGCGCCGATAAGACGAGTGGACACACCCCAACTGGTTTGATACGGATTTTTGAGTTGTCCGTCTTTGTCGAGATATTTGATTTCAAAAGCGGACGAGAAGTTTTGTCCGAGATAGTGCGACGTACCAGATTGAAGCGCCTTGCCGTCGAGCATCATTGCTTCCATCGTGTAGGTGTCGACTGCGCCTGCAAATTTCTCTTTTTCGGATTTCTGTCCCACGAGAACGTCGATTGCAAGCACGTTTTGCATAAACTCGCGATACACTTCGAGCATGCGAAGCGTCTCTTCTCTCGCTTCCTGTTCGGTCTGATGCAAAGTGTGACCTTCCTGCCACAAAAATTCGCTTGTGCGAAGGAACGGACGAGTGGTCTTTTCCCATCTCACGACGTTCGCCCATTGATTGATGAGAACGGGCAGGTCGCGATAACTCTTGACCCACTTTGCGTACATAGAGCAAATGATGGTTTCGGACGTCGGACGAACGACGAGCGATTCTTCGAGCGGAGTTTTTCCGATATGCGTAACGAGTGCGACTTCGGGTGCAAAACCTTCAACGTGGTCCGCTTCTTTGACGAGAAAACTGTACGGAATAAACATCGGGAAATACGCGTTTTTGTGTCCCGTTGCTTTGAAGCGTGCGTTGAGTTCTTCCTGAATATGTTCCCAGATTTCGTAGCCGTACGGACGGATGACCATAGTGCCTTTGACAGGGCCGTAGTCGACAAGTCCCGTTTTGAGCACGACGTCGGTGTACCATTGCGGAAAATCGACCGTCATATCGGCAATCTCTTTTACGAATTGATCCTTTTGTTCTTTTGCCATAAACTGCTCCCGTATATATTGATATATAATATATAACTATATTGCTTTGATATTATATACTTTTCCCTGCCCGTTGTAAATAAAAATGCGACAAATATGATAGCAGAATAAAAATCGAGCAAACGAAAAACCGTCCGCAAATTGCGGGCGGTTTGTAAATATGCGATAATTATCGTTCGTGCGATGATTTTTATTCTTCGTCGTCTTCGGGCTCTTCGTCGTCTTCTTCGTCGTCTTCATCTTCATCATCGTCGAAATCGTCGACGTCTCCGAGTTCGTCGTCGTCAAAGTCGTCGGGGCACTTCTCTTCTTCGTCGTCTTCAAACTCGTCTTCTTCGTCTTCCTGAAGTTGATTGAGAGAAAGTTCTCCTTCGTCGTCCTGAATGGGTTCGTCATCGTCAACGAATTCTTTCCAATCGTCGTCTTCTTCTTTTTCGCTTTGTGCGTTTGCCTGCTCTTCGCGGCAAGCGGCGCAGATATCTTCGTCGGGTTCGAGATAATTGACCTTACAGATAGGACAGATTCTCTCTTCTTCTTCGACTTCGTCGTCATCTTCCAAAAGGCTTATTTTGCTTGCCTTGCCGAGTTCGGCTTTGCAGACTTCGCAAAGTTCTTCTTCGATAGGTATCCAGTTGAGTTCACAACGCGGACATTTCTTATATTTTCCCATAACACCCTCGTTATAGATTTAGTTTCATATATTATATTGATAACATCCGATTATGTAAACTATATTTTCAAAATTTCCGAAATTTTTTTATAAAAACTTTATGTGGTGTATTTACTTGCTTTTTCACCAATATGTAGTATAATAATTAATAAGTGAAAATAATTGTTGAAAAATCGCCAAATTGCGATTAGAATGTACATAGTTATAGCAAAAACGAGCAATAAACAGAATTTTTCTTTTCAAATAAACAATTTTCCGTTCATCTCGACAAAAACTTGTGAAAAGTGCGGTTTTATTACCAAGACGAAAAAATTTGGATATGTTACGATTTATATAAGTTACAAAACAGGAGGGAACTTATGAACAAAACAATTATCATTGCAGACGACAATTCTGCCCTATGCGGGAGCATACGCGACTTTATTGATTCTCAGGACGGCTACGAAGTTGTCGGCGTTGCTCCCAACGGTGTAAAAGCAATAGAACTTGTCAATGCGTATCAACCCGATTTTCTCATTCTCGACATAGTTATGCCGGAACTGGACGGCTTCGGCGTGCTGAGTGCTCTGGAAGGACGAAAACCGACGGTCATCATGATGTCTCAACTGGCAACGGACGGTTTCGTGCAAAAAGCAATGCAACTCGGCGCAAGTTATTTCCTTGCAAAACCGTTTGACTACAACGCTCTTTTACGAGTTATGGACGGTTTTTCGACTCCGACCCGACAGCCCCAAACGAGAAAAAACAAAAATCTTGACGAACGAATCGCAAATCTTTTTATTTCCGTGGGAATTCCCGCTCACATCAAAGGTTATCAGTTTTTGAGAGAAGCAATCAAAATGACGATTGAAACTCCCGACATCATCAATTCAATCACAAAACGTCTTTATCCCGGAATTGCCGAACACTACCAAACTTCCCCGTCAAAGGTAGAACGTGCCATACGCCACGCAATCGAAGTTGCATGGAATCGCGGAAAAATCGAAAACATAAACAACGTTTTCGGAATTAAAATCTACTCCCCCAACGAAAAACCCACCAACGGTGAATTTATCGCGCTCGTAGCAGACAAACTTTTGCTTGAATGCGCCTGATTCTTCCAAAAGTGACCAAATAAATCGAATTTTGCTTAAAAAGCAAACAAAACAACCCCTATAATCGCGCTTTTGCGCGAAAATATCTCTCTTTCCCAAACGAAAAACGACGGCACTGCCGTCGTTTTTCACTTTCATATTCATCTTGCTCGCAAAGAGCGGGAGACCTTGATTTTCAACATTTTTTATTTGCGCGCTCGTTACGGTCTTCCGAAGCCGCCGCCCGGACGACCGCCCTGTCCGCCTTGTCCGCCGGGACCGCCGGGGCCACCCGACGAAACCGATGAACCGACGCTTGTTATCGTGCCCGAAATCGTGAACGAAGCAAGTTGAGTCGAACCGCTGTTTATCGTGTACGTCGAGCCGCTTTCAAGTTCGGGAACGCTGATGATGATTGATTGACAATCCTTTTTTATTTCAACGCTGCAAATCTCGTTGCCGTCCGAATCCTTTATCGTAAGAACCGTTCCGCTTGCGATTGTGCTGCTTTGAGCGTATGACAGAACGTATTGCGTGGAGTTTTGAGACGGGGTTTCCACCATTCCGAGAGACGAAGAAACGAAAACGTAACCGCCTTGAATTATTATTCCGCTGTCTGCGTCCATACCTGCGTCGCCGCCGTTTGTCGGTCCGTATACGATAACAGTGCCGTCCGTGATAAGAATACTGCCGTTTGAATCGAGTCCGTCGCCCGAAGCGTTGACCACGATGTATCCGCCGTTGATGACAATATATTCGGAAATGCTCGTATCGTCGCTTGCCGCATTTATGCCGTCGTCGCTGGACGTGATGTCGATATTGCCGCCCGTGATTTTGACGTATGCGCCTTCGAGACCTTCATAAGACGATTCGATGACGATGTTGCCGCCGTCGATTTGCGTGAGATAGTCGCTTGTGATTGCGTCGTCGTAAGTGTTGATTGTTATGTCGCCGCCCTTTACGAGCACGCCGCCGCTGTTGGTGTGGATTGCATCGTCCGTTGAGTCGATATTCATAACGACGTCGCCTTTTATGACGATGAGATAATCTCCGTCCGTCACCGCAACTTCGTTGCCGTCTGCATCTTCATATTTGATTTCTCCCACCTTGATGCCTTTGCAACTTTGCGTGAGTGCGTAAAGGCGAGACGTGGAATAGTTTGCGTCTTTTGCGATTTTTTGGTACGTCCCGTTTGAAAGGATATATCTGAAATCGTCTGCTTCAAGGTCGTAAGTCGTCATATTATCCGAAGAATATTTGACGAATACGCCGTTTGTTTTGATGTCGATATTGCCGCCGTCGATATAAACGAGCGTATCTGCCTGAATGCCGTCTCCGTACACGTTGCAAGTGTATGTCGTGTCGATGAGTTTGACGTATCCTTCGGAATAATCGCTCGGAAATTCCGTCGTGTCGTCGTCACACTCTGCGTTGAGACCGTCTTTTGCCGCACTCGCCACGTTTATAGTCGCATTTTGCGCTTCGATACTTCTTGCCGCAATGCCGTGATTTGCACTGTCAATGTTGACGGTTGCGTCGATTATGACGAAAGATTTTGAAACCTTGATTGCGCTTTTGCTTTCGCTCTTAACATTCAACGTTCCGCTTCCGTTTACTGACAAATTGCCTTTGACGTGAATTGCATTTGCATCGTCTCCTGCGTTCGTCACAACGTTGGTCGTGCCGTCAACCACGGTGATTATAAGCGAAGATTTTTTGTTCGTGTTTGAGATTGCTATCCCGTTTGCATTCGAGATAGTCACGCCGTTGAGATAAATATGCGTGGTCTCGTTGTTTGCGACGCTGATGACGATTCCTTGCGAATACTCGCCCGAAAGCACGTAATCGCCTGCCACGTCAATCACCACTTGTTCGTCGGACGCTTCAACGACCGTCGCGCCGTCCGGAATGCTTTCCGAATCTTGCAAGTCGCTCACGTCTGCGGCAGACACGACGTCGTCGCTTGCGCTTTCCGTTTCGTCGGGAATCGTTCCCTGACCGCCGCCGCCAAGACTGTCACCCGGATTTACGAACGGATTGTTGCCCGTAGGCGTATCGCTGTCGCACGCAACGAGCGCAATGCACGCCGCCAGCATAACTGCTATTACGATAATAATCCATTTCTTTTTCATAGTTTCTTCTCCTTGCGGTGTCGTAGCACCTTTTATGCCTTGATTGTCACCCCGCAACCTAAAACGAAACATAAATTTTCGTATTTCCGAAAAAATTTTTTACGAAAAAAGACGGTTGCCCGTCTTTCGTTCGTCGTTTTGTTTTGTTATCTATAGTTTATAAGATATTAACTCTTTTACAACGTTATCTCGAATACGATTTCGTTTCCGTCGGGAGAGTTTGCGGTGATTTTTCCTTTGTGCAGTTCGACGATTGCCTTTGCGACGGAAAGACCTATGCCGTGTCCGCCCGTTTCGCTGTTTCTCGACGCGTCAAGTCTGTAAAAACGCTCGAACAACATAGACAAATCACCTTTGGGGACGCCGTCGGTTGCGTTGGTCACCACGATTTTTTTCGCTTTGCCGACGCTTTCGAGCGAAAAGCGGATATTTCCTTCTTTGCTTGAATACTTCACCGCGTTGTCCATTAAAAGCGCGATAAGTTCGCCTATCATCTTCACGTCACCCGTATACGAAACGTTGGGCACAATCGAAACTTCAAGGCTCTTGTTTTGCGCATCGCAAAGCGCGTAATATGGTTTCACCGCTTCTTCGGCAACTTCCGAAAGCGAAAACTCGCTCATAACCGTCTTTTTGCTTTCTTCGTCCATTCTCGAAAGAAACACGAGTTTGTTTGTAAGTTCTGTGAGTTTTTCGACCTGTTCCTTTATGGTCGTAGTCCATTCGTTTTCGCCGTTTTCGTATTCGAGCATTTCACAACTTGCGCCTATTACGGTGAGCGGCGTTTTGAGTTCGTGATTTGCGTCGGTGATGAATTGTTTCTGTTTCTTGTACGTTTCCGCAACGGGCTTCAACGCGACTTTTGAAAACACTATGACGAGAACGAACACGACGATATATCCGCCAAGGCTCACGAGACCGCT
>CALGEU010000295.1 GCA_937881285.1 uncultured Clostridia bacterium
CTTCTCGATGTTTTCAAGGTTGTTTCCACGTTCCTTGCCGATTTCCGTCACCAAAACCACGCCAAACTCAAAGTTGTTAGAGTTTGCATTGTTTTCAACGACCTTGCGTCCAAGTCGCAAACTGTCAAAGTCGAGAATATGAGCGTGGCGCGAATAACTGTCTATAAGCCTGCTGTCCGTCTTGAAAAAGTCCGAGTTCCAAAGCGGAAAGTTGCCCAAGTCCGAAAGCACGTTATCCACACGCACGGAGTAATTCGAGATAAGCAAAGACGACTGCGTGATATATATGAAATACAACTGCGCATACGTTTCGATAACCTGCCAAATATTCGTCACTTTGAGTTTGTCGTCATAATACAGTCCGTATCGCTCGAAGTCGTACATAAAGATGTTACGGCGATGTGGTTTACGTTCCCATTTTAGACGTTTGCTGAGTGCAAATCGTTTGCACGTTGCGAGATTGTACACCGTGTGATTGTCCATTGCCTTTTTGAGCGCGTTTTCAAGGTTTATCCAAGGAAAATTCGGAAACTTTAAGTCGTTTTCGAGTATCTTTTCAAACGCTTTATCGCGGAACATAACTTCTTGCGACAATGCAACGTCCGTTATGAACGTCGTTTTCTTCTTGCCCATAGTACCGCAACCCATAAAGACTATCGGGCGTTCGTTGATGAATCCGCGATTCTTCATTTCATTGTGATTAAGTACCGCAAAACCTATCTTCTTGCGAATTTTATCGAAGATAATAAGCGCGACCACGCACCACACGTACCACGGAATGAAATTGAACGGTGTCCACAAGTCTATAAAGAGTTTGTATACCTGCCTATAAATGTGCACCATATCCCAAGACACCGCGAAGTAGAAGTAAAAGGCAAAAAATTCTATCACAATAGTGAACAAGTTGAAATTGTACGCCCAAATCACCGCCCACAATATGTAATACGCCTTGTTATCTTTGATGAACGCCACAAAGTCTATAAGCCAACTTTTCACGGGTTTATACGTCTTGTCCGATATCCTTCTTGCAACTATCAAAGCTTTTGAATCCACGTTATAGTCATTGTTTTCTTTGTCTAAAACTTGTTTCATAATGAAATACAAAATGACAATAATCGGAATAATGTACAAAGCAACGTTGGCAAGTACGGCTATCAGACCGCCGAGAAAGTCCAAATATCCAACGATATTTCGCGCCGTGATAATCAATTCCCAATATTCGTGCCACTTGACTTTGAATCCGTCAAACGTTTCAGGGAGCGACGGAACGGGAGAAGAAGGCATATTCGGCAAGTCGAAAAACGGCATTTTCGGCAAATCGTTGACTGTCGCTGTCACGCTATTCTCGATACCGAACATCTTGCAGAAGTAAAATGCAATAGACAAACCGAAGTCCCGAACGCTCTCGATAATCCTACCGAGAGCGGACGGAAACACGAATATCGCCAACAGCACGAACAGCAACGTTATTGCAACACATATAAAATGCCTATAATCTATCTTTCCTTTAACCTTCTTCATACCTTAAATCCCGTCCACACAAAATAACCGACGATTATCACGACAACCACACCGAGCAGTACAAAGCCAATTCTTTTCAACGTGTTTTTCATATAAGTTCCGTGAAGCCTTTTGCTTTCCACCAAGCGACGTTCTCATCGTTCTCAACGTAAACGCCCGACACATTCATAAATCCGTATTGACCGCAAGCCCTGCCGTATACTTCGTCCTTATCGTTGCCGACCATTCTTTTATACTTGTTTTGGTACTTCGTACCCCACTTAAACGTTACAATATATCTTCTGTTTGCCATAATTCACCTTACTTTTATAAATTCGTTTGACTTTTCAAAATCGTTTTCATATAATAAATACAAGAAATGAGATACGCCAATTCTGTTGGCGACTTCGGTGGACTAACATCTTACGACGCTCATTTCTTTTTTTATTATCTTTTTTTCTTCTTTTTGCTACTTCGATTTGTTTTCTTTTTATATCCCTTTGTTATATGTCGCACAATCGGCATATCCGCTTTATCAAATCTCCAACCATTCAAACGTTTGCCATAAAAGTCAACGCGTGCTGTTTGCACCCTATCTTGAACATACGCTGTACGTTTATCATTTGGATTTGGATTTTTTGATAACTTATAAGCAATATGACGACTATCGGGCGAATGTGTAATTCCGAAAGATTTATACTTTTTCCCGTCACGAGTTTTTCCAAACACATAATTTGGGTGTCCTTTTGCCAACGGACTATTATTATATCGAAATTCACTCATCGGAATATACTTGCGTGATTGCTTATTCTTTCTTCTTGCCATTTTTCACCGCCTTTTTTCTTTTGGATCTTGCCGTTGATTTTGCCTTTGCGGAACGAACGCATTTGGATTTATCACGCGGAACGGGAGTTTTTATCGCCTTGTAATCAACGGTATGATTGCTTTTGCGTTTAGAAACACACTTTACTATAAAAGCGATAATCTTGATTAAAATCAACGCAACGATAATACCGACGATTATCATTCCGATAATCTTCAACGCTTTCAAGAAGTCACTGTTTTTGAACCATTCCCAAAACTTTTGTATTGCAGTCAAAAAATTGTTGACAAGATGTTCGCCCGGTGTAAGCTCAACGGGCGGTGGTTCAACGCCTGCAATGACATCAACGGGCGAGTGCATAACCGCAAGCGTGTAGTAATCTTCTTCGCCCTTAAACGTCATTGTTATGATGTTAAAATCGAAAAATACCGTTTCTTGTGCAAGATAGGAATCAACGACATCTTGATCGACATCTAATCTTCCAGGATTACGAGTTATAGGTCGTGACGTATAATCAGACACGGCGAATCTAAACAAATACGGCACTTCCTTTTTGCCATAGCTTACGTTGCAAAACGTCTTGAAAGACTCGATGTCGTTTTCGTTGATAAGCAAATCGGAAGCAATACTCGAAGAATTCAACGAAGTCTGTTTAACTTCTTCAAACGGACTAACGTTCGTATGCGATTCGTCCAATGCTTCGTCCTTTGGATAAGACCAACCGTATTCCCAAAGTTTATCCCACCACGAATGATTTGAATTATACGAATTCAAATCAAAAGTATCTTGAAGATTCGTTCTGATTTTGTTCAACCCGACTTGAATCCCCTTTGCAGAACGAGTAGAATCGACTTCATTTACAAAGAGTTCGGACGGAAGATTCCTTGACGTATGCCAAGATACATAATTGCTCGAAGCGTAGTTCTGAATATAATCCCTAATCGAAGAAGATGTTACGTCGCCTGCAACCGTTTGTTTGTTTATAACGTTAAACGCACCCGAATCCGTGTACGACGGACTATAAAACACAAACGGCAATACATTTGAGTAACTATTAGCAAAACGTTGAATAAACATATTGCCAGAGGTCATCGAGAACGGTCTTAAATTATAAGCCCAGTCATAGTGCAATATATTTGAAGACCCCGCAACCGAATCGATATGCCTACCATACCACAACAAATAATCCACCGATTTGTCATACAAAAGAGATGTTCCGCCTTCTGAATTAGCAATGGTTTCATAATGATTGTTTGATAATGCTTTTTGATAAAAATCTTGATTCGACGTCACCAATATCGGCGCAGTCTTGCACTCGTACCATTGCGCATAGATTTCCCACAAACTGCCGTACTTATCGAAAACTCTTTGCGGAATGGCAAAATATACCGAACTAACGTTGTTGTGATGATATGCACCTGCACTCGAAACACCTGTAAGATATGAAGTCTGATATACTTTCAAATCAAGCGTTTCGAGAACGTCAACTTTGCACACGAAAGTGGACGGATTGTTTGCGTTTTCGCCATACGTCGCCATATAACCGCTACACTTGAAAGAACGTCCGATGTTTTTGTCCAACGTTACGTCGCCTTTATCGGTTTTGAGATAAACGCCTGCTATATCGTATCTGCGACAACCGTTTTCCGATTCGTACTTTTGAGCCAACGCAAGAAGTTTCTTTTCCGGATCTAAAATCTTGAATTTGTAAAACAAATTCACATAATCGCCCGTAGTTCTCGATACGCACACGATATTGAAATCGTCGTAATCGGAAGCGACGTATTCCCCCTCGCTGTTCTTTGCAAACGCCGTTGCCATACGCACAACGTTTGAATCGAGATATGTCGAAAAATCAAGCTGTTGCGGATTGTAAAGATATGCGTACAAAGCGTAATTCTTATCCAAATTCGCATAATATGAATATCCGTACTCCACAAAGGTATAAAAGCGCAATTCGCCGTCTTTATCCTTGGGATAATTGCCCAAATCAAATTCATTGCCGTGTTCGTCTTTACTGCCGTACAAATCATCGAATATCGACGTATTGTCAAACTTAACGTTGTTGTCGCTTGCGTAAGCAACAAGCCCCGAAGAAACAATCTCAAACGACAACAACGCAAGTGTTACAAAAACAAGCACTGCAACGAGAAGTCTTATAGAGAATTTGTGATATATTTTAGTCATTAGAATATAATTTCCTTTGCATCAAGCGAAATTGAAATTATGCCAAATAGTGAAAATCCGATTCTCACAGCCGATTCCGCGTTATCCTTTGGCGATATTGTCAACCAAAACATCGTTTGATTATAATCAATCGTCTGTTCTTCAACGCTTATAGAATCGCTACCGTAAAGCACTTTCAACATATCTGTTACGGTGAATCCCTTTGCCGAGAGCACAAAACCGTTATTTGTATTTTTTACATCAAAGAACTTTGAAACGTCATCGCTTGATAAAAACAAACAAAGTTTCCCGTCTTTTACAAAAGTAAATTTCAACGACGAATCCGCTTTAATCGAAACAGTATATTCACCATTGTTATCGCTTGTCGAAGGGGACTTCACGGCAACGTTCAATGCCTTTTGCGGAGAAAGCACATAGCCTGTCGAAGTGCTATATATATATTTTCCGTCAATGTTTACGTGAAAAGCAGAATCGGGTACTTTGCCAACGTAGTTTTTGATGAACACGGCAAAACCTGCTATTGCCAATGCAAGCAATAGCAGAATCAAAATTTTGGGCATAATGCTAAATTTTGATGATTTTCGTTTTACCATAATCTACCTGTTAAAAAAGCAATGATGAATCGCTCAAAGAAACGCCCGACGCAAATGTCTTCAATGATGTCAAATCTGCACAAATCGGAATTCTATACTCTTCATCATCAAAACCAGCTTGTTTAAGCTTATCGGAACGATAAACTTTAATTGTAATATACATAAAAGGTTTATTCCCAATAGTGCGAAGAGCCGAAACACAAGCATTTCTACGACTTGTCAAGGTCGTACCTGCATTATATAGCGACGATGAGTTGAGCATAGTAAGCGGAAGATTTGCGCCAGCATAAATCTTGGAGTTTTTGCCAGAACCGTCAGAAAAACTTATAGACTGCACAGTCAAAGTATCCTTAAAAGCACCAGTGCTTTTTAGAGCATCTATATAATCTTGTGAATGTTCTATTTTAAGAAGTGAACATCTTGGAATATCAGTTTGCGGAGAACCGCTATCACGACCGGATTGATACGAACCAATCGAAAAAGTGCCATCAACTGATATAGTGCCTGTTGCACCGGATGTTGATGTATCACTGTCCATTTTATAAACAAAATATGAAGAAGTGCCCAAAACGTACTCTCTGTCAGTTTTGTCACTGCCAAAAATAGACAACGCAGAACGATCAAACATCACGTCTATTTTTTGAAGTTTTTTTACATAATCAACCGAACATTCTGCATAAACTTCCGAATCGGAACGCAACGCAGCTCTTACTTTTACATATTCGGCAAAAGGCTGTTTACAAGTTACTTGTGCAACATTCGCGCCGTCAGAAGCGGGAGTTACTGTTACATAATCAAAAACAGATTTTCCTTTTGCCCAATCACTTTCAGGATTCGCAAAAGAAACGCTCCAATCGAGCAAAAGTCCTACGGCATTTTCAGGCGTAAGTTTTGCAGTAAGAGTTTTTGTCGTCGTTCCGTCAGCAGCAATAGTTGCAACACCCGATGTCAATTTTATGCCTTCTTCATGCACGGTTTCAACAACAATTTTGTCTTGATTCGACATATCTTTCGACACGTTCAAATCTTCGGAAGAATGATTCATTCCGAATACAACGCCGAGAACAGCCGTGAGAACGCACACAGCGCAAAGCACCGCAACGCCTATAATTTGCCATACCTTTGATTTTGTAAGACGATTATTCATTTTTCTTATCTCCGTTATAGATTTTTGCCGAGAGTGGAATCCGCTCTCGGCAAATGTTTACTT
>CALGEU010000296.1 GCA_937881285.1 uncultured Clostridia bacterium
TTGCCGTTTATCAGCCACCTTTCGTTGTAGCAAAACACGGACGGCGAGTTGTACGTTCCCACTTTGTAGCCCGCTTCTTTCAAAACGGACGTGAGATACGCCGTCACCGAGCCTTTACCGTTCGTCCCCGCAACGTGTACGAATTTCAATTTGTCGTCGGGATCGGACAGCAACGTCAAAAGTTCGCGCATGCGCTCTATTCCGTAATCCGAGCCTGCGCGTTCGATGTTTTTTATGTAGTCCGTCGCTTCTTGATAGTTCAAAAAAAGCACCCCCTTTGGAAGCACTTTGCAAAAGCCGAAAAATCGGCAGATTGTGAAGTCTGGAGTGGATACCGCACCGCGAGTTTTCTCTTCGTCCGCTGACACCCCACGTTCATACGGCACTTAACGCGCAATATCCTACTACTTCCTGTTTGGTGATTTCATTTTACCACCACAAATGACATATAGCAACAAAATATCGACATTTGCCGCCGCAAATTTAATTCGTTCTCATATTTTCTCGAACCGTTTTTGTATAAGCATACATTTTCGTTGTGTAAAGCCGAATTTTTATTCAATCGCGCAAAAAAGTTATTGCGCATATTCCGAATCGGTATTATACTTGTTTCATATATTCGTTTGGAAAAGGAGAAGAATATGTTTGCATCGATTTTGGGTGCGCACGAGTTTCATCTCGATGACCCCATAATGTTCGCTCTATACGGCATAGTGCTTGCGTTCATAATCGCACTGTGTCTATACTATATGCTCACCGCAATGAAGCGCGCAAAACAACTGGGCATAGACAAAGCGAAAATCAAAAAAGTTATTTCCACTTCCGCCACGTTCTCAATATTGCCGGGGCTCGGTATCGCACTCGGCGTCGTGACGCTTGTAGGCACGCTCGGCGTTGCCTTCCCCGCAATACGTCTTTCGGTCGTTGGCTCTTTGCAATACGAAACGCAAATGGCGGACGGCACCGCAACAGCAATCGCAGGCTCTATGGCGGACCTTATGAAAAAGGGTATGACCGCGCAGGACTTTGCAACTATCGCAATGATTATGACGATGGCAATTTGCACGGGCGGTATAGAAACTCTTCTCTTCTATCGTCTTTATCAGCCCAAAATCGGAAAACTCATGACAAAAACCGCATCGGCAGGCGGCAAGAGCGGCGGAATCAACATTGGCGATCTCGTTTTTCAGGCGATGTTCATAGGCATGGTCATCGGCTATCTTGCAATGAGCATAGGAACGCTCACAAAAGCCGTCGAGTTTATCGACAGTTATTACAACTTCATAGCCGTGCTCGTGGCTATGGGCGTTATGTATCTTTGCGAACTGCTCATCAACAAAGCGGGTTGGAAATGGCTTGACAGTTTCTCAACGCCTATATCGATGCTCATTGCTATGATTGTCGTCGGCATCATAAGTTTCTGCGCAAGCAAATACGGCTGGGCACTTTCAACAGACGTCAAAGACGCCGCCGAAGCCGCAATCGGCTTGTTGGCATAAGGGGGTGCGGTATGAAAAGAGAAAGAATCAAAGTCGCAAACGACTACAATCTCAAAAATCACATCATAGGCAAAATCTGGACGGCGTTCGCGCTTGCTCTGTTCTTTGCCGTTCCGACGACGATATGTCTTTACTACGGAGTGAAACCGAATATGGCGGTTATGGCGTCCCCTGCCGTACTCATTCCTTTCATCATCAACTTCCTGTCGGGTATCGTCGAACCTATCATCTATTCTCCGATGCTCGGCACGAACAGCGCGTACCTTGCGTTCATCACGGGCAATCTTTCAAATCTTAAAATACCATGCGTGGTCAAGGCGCAAGAGATTTGCGACACGAAACTAGGCACTGAAGAAAACGAAGTTGTTGCAACGCTCTCCGTTGCCGTCAGCACTCTCGTGACGACTGTCATCATCGCGCTTTTCGTTCTCATACTCGCGGTGAGCAATCTTAGAGACGCAATCATGGCAAACGACTGGATTATGCCTGCGTTCACGTGCGTCGTTTACGCACTATTCGGCTCGCTCGGCGGAAAATACATAGTAAAGAACATCAAACTTGCGGCTCTTCCGCTTGCCTGCATCGTCGTGCTTTCGATTATACTCGGCTTCCTTAAAGTCAACGTCGGCTCGGCGTATCTGTTTGTCGGCATCGCGCTCTCCGCTCTGTTTGCCGGATTGCA
>CALGEU010000297.1 GCA_937881285.1 uncultured Clostridia bacterium
CAGGTTTTTCGATTTGGTTATGGAGAATCTTCACGCTTTCAACACAATCTAAAAGTGCGCTATTGAGCGAATAACTTTGGCAGAGCCACGCTTCCGTCAACTCATGTATTACTTATACATTAGGGTTGCCGTTAGCGTGGCTCTTTCGTGTTCTTCATCTCAATATCGCACTTTTACAAAGCGTGCAGTAGCGAATAGCGGTGTCCATTGTTTATCCGCTCCAAAATCACGTACTACGTGTACGTTGGGTTTTGTTTCGAATGAGTGTTCCCTTGTTCTTTATCTATCTATCGCACTTTTATGAACGTAAAATGGCAGAGCCACGCGTCCGTCAACTCATGTATTATTTATACATTAGGGTTGCCGTCGGCGTGGCTCTTTCTTATTCTTCGTATATAATAATTTTTACAAAAACGAGATTTTAAGCAATTCAAAATTATATTGAAAAACTTTCAAACCAAAAAAATTTCGTTTGAAAATCATGCGTTTTGTTTGTAATAATCGCCCCATTCGCGCATGGCGGTGAGTATAGGTTCGAGCGTTTTTCCGAGCGGTGTCAGAGAATATTCAACTCTCGGCGGAACTTCCGCAAAAACTTCACGCTCGATAAGCCCGTCTTCTTCGAGTGCGCGAAGGTTGTCTGTCAGCACTTTTTTGCTTATGCCCGGTATGGTTTTGACAAAGTCCGTGAAGCGCTGTTTCTTTCCCAAAAGATTGCGTATTATAAGGATTTTCCACTTGTTGCCGATAAGCTGAACGGTGGTTGCAACGGGGCACTCGGGCAATTCTTCTTTTGTTAGCATATTCTTCTCCTTGTATTTTGCTGATTGCAGTGTATCACTTGAAGTCTGAAAAGTCAATGGTTCAAAAATGAAACCAAGTTACAAATCTATTATCGGATAATAAAAAAGTAACGTTTGTGCAAAGCGAAAAACCGTGTTTTATAATGCGAGTCGTAATCGATGAGATTGCACAAACACAAAATTCAAGGAGAAGAATATGAACAAGAACAATTTTGAAAGAATCACGCTTGAAAAAGGCGAAGTCAACGTCTACGATTTCGGAGACATCAGATTGCACGCATACAAAACGGACGATTTTATAAGCGACGAAGTTTTCATCGTCGAGAAAAACGGAAAAGCCGTCGTAATAGAATCACCGTGCTTTTTCGACAACAACGTCGCACTTGAAAAGTATCTTGAAAATCTCGATGTCGAAGGTGTGCTTATTGCGTATCACGATGCAGGCGGAACGTTTTCTTAAGGGTGTAAAAACGTACGCTACGCAAAACGCGAAAGAATACGGCGAAAACGGCGGCGGAAAGGCTCTCATAGACAATTTTACCGCGGCATTCGGAGACGTTTTTGACAAGTCGTTGCATGAGATAACGGATATTCTCGAAGCGGGCAATGTAAATATAGGCGGAATAGATTTCGTCATCGTTCCCACTCACGAAGCGTACGATGTGGAAATTCCCGAAATCAACGCCGTTTATACACACATGCTCGGTCACGATTGCCACTCTATAGTTGCTGGCGCAGGACACGCAGACGCAATCATTTCTCAACTTAAAGGTTATATCGCAAGGGGCTTTGACCTTATTCTCACGTCGCACTATACCCCCGAAGACCTTAAAGACGCACAAACGAAAATCGATTATCTCGAAAATCTCAAAAACGTTGCGAGCGACTGCAAAAACGGTGTAGAATTTAAGGAAAGAGTGAAGAACGAATATCCCGATTACGCAGGCGAAAACTATCTCGATATGACGGCGGGTATGTTCTTTGAAAATTAAGGTTTGAAAAATGAAAACGCTTGACAGGCTGATACAAATACTATGTGCCGAGCGCGGAGAGCGCGTTCCTGCGATTGACGACGACATGAAGCCCGATTATTTTCGGGCTTTATGCAACGTGCGTCCGCCGATGTCCGCAAGTGCGGAATTTTTGAAATTGCAAGACGAGTATCTGACGCAAAAGAATGCGGCGCGCGGAATAATCGATACAAACTGGTTGTCGTATGACGGCAACATTGCGCTTTTCAAGGTCGATATTACGACGATAAATGCCGATGCAATCGTCAATGCCGCAAATTCTGCCATGCTCGGCTGTTTTCATCCGTTGCACAACTGTATCGACAATGCAATTCATTCTGCCGCAGGAGTGCAAGTTCGGCTCGAATGCAACGATATTATGCAAGGAAGAGAAGCCGAAAACGGAGACGTGATAGTCACAAAAGCCTACAATCTGCCGAGCAAATTTATTTATCACACCGTAGGACCGATAGTAAACGGAAAAGTTACGGCACAAAACCGAGCGGATTTGAGAAAATGCTATCTGAATTGCCTTGAAAAAGCATATAAATGCGGATTGAAAACGATTGTGTTTTGTTGCATTTCAACGGGTGTTTTCGGTTATCCGAAAGAAGACGCGGCTCTTGTTGCGGTCAACACCGTGAGAGAGTATCTTGCAAAAACGGACGACAGTCTGAAAGTCGTCTTTAACGTGTTTACGGAGAAAGATTATGAAATATACGGAAGAATTCTCGGAAGAAATTGAAAAACTGAAAGAGTATATAAACGACGCGCAAGCAATCGTGATAGGCGCGGGCGCGGGGCTTTCGACGTCCGCAGGATTTGCTTATTCCGGCAAGCGTTTTCATGAAAATTTCCACGATTTCGAAACAAAATACAACTTTCACGATATGTATACGGGCGGATTTTATCCGTATAGCACGCTTGAAGAATACTGGGCGTATTGGTCGAGATACGTTTTCGTCAACCGATACTCCGATGCGCCGAAACCCGTTTATGAACAACTTTTCGAACTGGTCAAAGATAAAAACTACTTTGTCATAACCACCAACGTCGACCATTGCTTTCAAAAGGCAGGTTTTTCAAAAGACAGACTTTTTTACACGCAGGGAGATTACGGGCTTTTCCAGTGCAGCGAGCCTTGCCATACTAAAACTTACGACAACGAAGACGCGATACGCCGAATGGTTGTCGAGCAAAAGGATATGAAAGTGCCTACGGCACTCGTTCCGCGTTGTCCGATATGCGGAAAACCTATGTCGATGAACCTGCGTGCGGACGACACTTTCGTTGAAGACGACGGTTGGCACGACGCGTGTTTACGTTATGAAAAATTCATTTTGCAAAACGAACGCAAAAAGATACTCTATCTCGAACTCGGAGTGGGGATGAACACGCCTGCAATCATAAAATATCCGTTTTGGAGACTCTCGGCAAATAACACTGACGCACGATACGTCTGCGTAAACGTCGATGCGGCGTATGCACCGAGAGAGATTGAGAGCAGAAGTTTGTGCATTTCTTGCGATATTTCCGATGTGCTAAACGCACTATCGAAAAAATAACCGTATCAGGCACTGATTATTCAAAAAATTATGTGCTGAATGTGTTTTTTGAATTGGCGTTTTCTTGTTATGTCTATTTATTGTGCTCTTATTAAAGTGCAAAAGTGTTAATTTAGTGTTAGCACTTGTTCTTTTCGATTACAACGGCATTCCCGTTTGCGGTTACGCAAAATACATATGGAAGATATGTTGTTCCACCTTGGAAATTTGCCGTTTCTGGTTCAAGAGTGATATAATCGAAGTCAACACCGATTACTGCATTACAACCAAGAGCATAAGCGGCTTCTTTAAGTTCTAACAATGCTTGTCTTCTGATTTTAACAAGTGCATTTGTCAAACTGCTACCCACATCTGTTGCAGAAGAAAAAACACCTGCATAACCACGGTTTACTTGTATGACATCATCACCTGATATGTATCCAGAATATTTAGTAATTGTATATCCGTCAAATTGAAAACCAGATGTAATGAGCATTTGCGCCATGGATTTTTGCTTTTCCATTAATTCTTGCTCTTCTTTTGCTTTTTTTTCTGCAATTGCTGCTTTCTTTTTTTCTATAATTTGTTTTTGTTTTTCTTTATATTTGTTGTAGTTTTTTATCAATTCATCAACATTTGTATCGTCGGGAATTTCATATCCGCCCAAAAGGCGGTATTCGACATTTATGTTAGAATCCTTGATTAGGTATTTTAAAAACGGATCTTCCGGAAGATTGTACTGTTTAATGATTTTCGATACTTTCATTTTTTATCTCCTATTTATGATTTGTAATGCATACTTGTTGAACGGATCGATATCTAGAATTAAAACGGCGTATCGATATGCGTTGATTGGATCATGTTTACATTTTATTAATAGACGGTTTACATCATCATTCAAATCGATTTTTGTTGTGTTTTTTATAAGGTCTTTTTTATATTTTGTATTGCAGTATTTGCAAATCAAAAAATTGCCGTCATCATAAAAATCGTTTGACCCGCACATCTGACAAATTTTTGCTTTCATGTTTTCCCCCTAAGTTATGATGTTGTATAAATTGTATCGCTCTATATATTGAGTGTCAAGTATTTCACTAAATAAATTGAGTATAAATATATGTATGAAAGTATTTGCTGAACGGCTTCTTGAATTGAGAAAAGATAAAGGTATAAGTCAAGCGACTCTTGCAAAAGCAATAGGAGTTAGTTTTTCAGTTGTATGCTACTGGGAGACGGATAGGAGTGAACCTACGGCACCAAACCTTGTTCTGCTTGCGGATTATTTTAATGTTTCCGTTGATTATCTGTTGGGAAGAAAAGAATTTTGAATTTTCATCGGCGATGTGTTTTACATCGTCGTTTTTTTGTCGAAAATTGCACGGTTTGATTATTGCACAAATGTCGGATATGTGAT
>CALGEU010000298.1 GCA_937881285.1 uncultured Clostridia bacterium
TACGCTCTTTGCAAAAACGGTTGCAAACGCGAGCGCATAGACATAGACAAATGCGCCGCCTACAAGCAATTTTTCGCTTACGCCTTGCCGCACCTGCAAAGAATGAGTTGACGATATTTTTGTATTGGTAAGGAAAAAATAATTGTAAATTTGTTAATCAAAGACTAAATGTTTTTGCAATAAGAAAAAATCAATATTATTATCCACCAAATTATGGTAAAGTTTTTAATTGCAGATTGTAAAAAATGTCATTGACAAGTAAAAATATCCATGTTATATTTGAATTGTCAATAAATTATTGTTGACATAGAGTTTTTTTGATAGTGAGCATAACTCAAATAATAATAAATAGGGGAGAGACTTTTTCGATGTTTATAGACTAAATATATATTTTTCACATATATTTTATTCAAGGAGACCATATATGAAAAAAAAATTTACCCTTATTCTAATAACCTGTCTTTTACTTATGTCGTTGATGACAGCTTTCATTGCTTGCGACAAAAAAGAAGACGATGTAACAATTAAAGTTTATTCAGTTGCCAATTCACACGATGAGAATCCTGTTTTGAATAATACTATCACGATAAAGAAAGGAAGCAATTTTTCAATAAAAGAGTATTTTGATAATTATGTTGAATTTGACGGAACGATGGGGGGTGTTCCTTCTTGGGGGTTTTATCTAGATCCTGCTTGTACAAAAAAGCACAATGATGACAACATTATTGAGAAAGATACCACATTTTATCTTCTTAATTGCAGTTTTGGATCAACATTTATTGTTTTCAATTTTGAAAACGAAAAGTATTATTGTTATGTTGAAAATACAACGGCAAAATTGACTGCAGACACGTTTACCGTTTCTGCATATGGCAAAATAATAGATTCTTCAAAATTGCAATATTTTTCCGATAAAGAGATGACGCAACAGATTGAAATTGTCGGCAAATCATTTGATGAAATCGAAATCGAAGCGGATGACACGTACTTTACCCTTGAAAAGCGCGTCTATGTAAAATATGTTGCATGAAAAATCCATGGCTTAAAAAGCGCGTCTAAAAATAGTCGTTTTTCACTTATATTTTATTCAAGGAGATCATATATGAAAAAAGAATTTACACTTATTCTAATAACTTGCCTTTTACTTACGCTGTTGATGACGGCATTTGTTGCATGCAACAATGAAGAAACCGTAACTGTCAAAGTTTATTCTGTATCCACAGGTCACGACGAAAATCCAACGTTGGAAAACACAATCACCATAAAAAAGGGCAGCACTTTTTCGGCCATAGATTATTTTGAAAACTATACGGAAGATAATATTGTAGACGGTAATGTAGGCTCGTGGGGGTTCTATCTCGACTCTGCTTGCACAAAAAAGCACGACGATGACAACGTTATCGAGCAAGATAAGACGTTCTATCTTCTCCATTGCGATTTTGGTTCAGCGTTTATTGTCTTCAATTATGAAAATAAAGAGTATTATTGCTACATTGAAGATACAACGGCAAAATTGACTGTCGACACATTTGCCGTTTCTGCGTACGGCAAAACGATTGATACTTCAAAACTAAAATACTTTTCGGACAGTGAAATGACGCAGGAAATTGAATTGGTCGGCAAATCGTTTGATGAAATTGCAGTTGAAGCCGATGGACCTATTCCGTATGCAATAAAGGGAGTCTACGTTATGGTTTCCTAATTATGCATAAAAAACACACATTTGGAGAAAAACTATGAAAAAACATCAACTTTTTATTATTTCGTTATGTATTACATAATACTCAAAATATGTAATTTATTGATGTATCTAAAAATAGATAAGGTGAGAAAAGCGCGGCGGAGTAAATCCGTCGCGCTTTTCGGTTAGGAAAGGGAGAAAATTATGTTGTTCGTTCAGTGTTTGGACGAAACGGTGATTTCGCCGTCTTTTGCGTCGACGACAATCGTGTCGCCTTCGTCCATGTTGCCCTGAAGTATTGCCCTTGCAACTCTCGTTTCGACGTTGCTTTCGATATAACGTTTGAGCGGTCTTGCGCCGAAGGTTACGTCATAGCCGCCGTCAACGATAAGGTCTTTTGCCGCATTCGTGACTTCGAGTTTGAGATTTTGTTTTTCAAGTCTCGAAGAGAGTTTTGAAAGCATGATGTCGATGATCTTATACACGCTGTCTCTTGTGAGCGGAGTGAAGAACACGATGTCGTCGAGTCTGTTCAAGAACTCGGGGCGGAAAGTTTGTTTCAAAAGACCGTCGATTTCGTCTTTGGCTTCTTGCTTGATTTCGCCTTTGTCGTCGATGTTGTCAAGGATGACGTTGCTGCCAAGGTTGGAAGTCATTATGATGATGGTGTTCTTGAAGTTTACCGTCCTGCCTTGGCTGTCGGTGATTCTGCCGTCGTCAAGCACTTGAAGCAGAATGTTGAACACGTCGGGGTGCGCTTTCTCGATTTCGTCGAACAGCACGACGGAATAGGGTTTTCTTCTCACGGCTTCGGTGAGTTGACCGCCTTCGTCGTATCCCACGTATCCCGGAGGCGCACCTATAAGACGAGATACGCTGAATTTCTCCATATACTCCGTCATATCGATACGCACGATGTTGCGCTCGTCGTCAAACAGATAGGACGCAAGAGTTTTTGCAAGTTCCGTCTTGCCTACGCCCGTCGGACCTAGGAACAGGAATGAGCCGATAGGTCTGTTTTCGTCGGATATACCCGCACGCGAACGCAGAACCGCTTCGCTCACCGCGGTGACCGCTTCGTCCTGACCGATGACTCTCTTGTGAAGTTCGTCACCGAGATGGAGAAGTTTCTCTTTTTCGCTTTCCATCAGTTTTGTGACGGGGATACCCGTCCATTTCGCGACGATTTTTGCGATTTCGTCCGAAGTCACTTCGTCACGCAAAAGCGTAGTGCCGTTTGCACTCTTCTTTTCGGCTTCTTCCAGTTTCTTTGTGAGAGTGGGCAGTTCGCCGTATTGCAGTTGTGCCGCCTTGCCGTAGTCGCCGTTGCGTTTCGCTTCTTCGATTGCGAGATTGACGCGGTCGATTTCAGCCTTTGTATCTTGCACGCTGTTGATTTCTTTTTTCTCGTTTTCCCATTGCGCTTTCATAGCGTTGAATTTGTCGTGAAGTTCGGCAAGTTCTTTCTTTATGGATTCGCGTCGGTCAATCGAGAGTTTGTCGGTCTCTTTTTCAAGAGCCATTTCTTCGATTTCAAGTTGCATGATTTTGCGGCTTATCACGTCCATTTCGGTGGGCATGCTGTCGATTTCCGTTCTTATCATCGCGCAAGCTTCGTCCACAAGGTCGATTGCCTTGTCGGGCAGGAATCTGTCGGTGATGTATCTGTCGGAAAGCGTTGCTGCCGCTACGAGTGCCTGGTCGTGTATACGCACGCCGTGGAAGATTTCGTATCTTTCTTTCAAGCCACGAAGTATAGCGATTGTGTCTTCAACGGTCGGTTCGTTGACCATGACGGGTTGAAAACGTCTTTCGAGTGCGGGGTCTTTTTCGATATACTTGCGGTATTCGTCAAGCGTCGTCGCGCCGATACAGTGAAGTTCGCCCCTTGCAAGCATAGGCTTCAAAAGATTGCCTGCGTCCATGCTGCCTTCCGTCTTGCCTGCGCCGACTATGGTGTGCAACTCGTCGATGAACAGAAGCATTCTGCCGTTCTGTTTCTTGATTTCGGTCAGAACCGCTTTGAGTCTTTCTTCAAATTCGCCACGATACTTTGCGCCTGCGATAAGTGCGCCCATATCGAGAGCGAAGATGTGTTTGTCTTTCAAGCCTTCGGGTACGTCGCCGCGCACGATACGCTGTGCAAGTCCTTCCGCAATAGCGGTCTTGCCGACGCCCGCTTCACCGATGAGAACGGGGTTGTTTTTCGTCTTTCTTGACAGAATACGAATGACGTTTCTTATTTCGTCGTCACGTCCGATGACGGGGTCGAGTTGTCCCCGAGAAGCGCGTTCGACCATATCGTGACCGTATTTGTTGAGAACGTCGTAAGTGTCTTCGGGATTATCGCTTGTCACTTTTGACGTTTTAACCTGCTTAACCGCATTGATAAAGTCCGCTTTTGTGAGTTTGCACTTTGCAAAAGCGTTTTTAAGAGCGGTGGACGGATTTTCGAGAATTGCTTGGAATATATGTTCCACGCTCACGAAATCGTCGCCTTGACTCTTTGCGAGTTTTTCTGCCTGAGAGAGCATAAGAGCGCAGTCTTGTGCAAGATACACGTCGCCTGCTCCGTCTCCCGTGACGGAAGAAAAGCCCGATATGATTTTGTCGATTTCACGCAAAAGAGCAGGTGCGTCCGCTCCGCATTTGGTGACGAGTTTCGGTATAAGCCCTTCGTCGTCGCTCAACAGCGCGTAGGCGATATGCTCCTTGCAAAGTTGTTGATTGTGTCTTTCAAGCGCGAGAGTTTGCGCATTGTTTATGGCGTCAAGCGCCTTTTTCGTATATTTGTTGGTGTCCATATCAGCACCCCCCTTTTTTATGGATTTGTGTTGGCAATCTGTTTTGTTGATTGTTAGCACTCTTGTTCTTCGATTGCTAATTATAGCACGCAATTTGTGTTTGTCAATATATTTTGCACAAAAAATCTAAAAATTTTTCACGTTATTTTATACGACAAATTAATGGGAGTGTATTTTCGTATTTTTTCGATTATTCCCGGACTTTGCCAACGATAGGCTTTCCGTTCTGATCGATAAGCGGAGTTACGCCCAAGCCGTAACTGCTGTATACGACGAGATAGTTTACTCCTGTTTGGTTGTCTACGATAATGCTGCAGTTGTTGTCGATAAACGACAGTGCTTTGTCATAGACTTTTTCAAATCGATTTTCGGTGTTTTTTTTCATATTTGGTATCTCCTTATTCGTTTTATTATTTATATCTACGAAAAAACATCGCAAATAAATTAGACTTTTTTATGAACCTAAACAAAAGACTACCGCTACGGTAGTCTTGACAAAATTATTTTGATGTGTTGTTTTGTTGTATTTCTTCAATGAGTTTTACGAGCTCTTTTTGAGTTTCTGAAACTTGTTCGAGTTTCTTGTAAAGTTCGTCGATTAGAAATTCGCTTTTTAGATTGACACGATAATCGTTTTCCGCACGTTTTCTATCTTTTGCTTCCTGTCTGTTTTGGCTCATCATAATCAAAGGTGCTTGAATAGCTGCAATACAAGATAGCACCAGATTTAAAAGAATGAACGGGTATGCGTCAAATGCTTTTGAACCGAGAACGACATTTAATACCATCCATATAACCATAATGGCTATGAAACTGAATATAAAAGCCCAACTTCCTGCAAATTTTGCTACGGCATCGGCTGCTTTTTGACCAAATGACACTTTTTCGCTTTTGTTCAAGTTCTCGGTTACATTTGTTTCGAGTACATTTTTTATGAGTTCTTCGTTTGATAGTTCCTTGTCGGATTGGTGCAACAATTCACGCACGATTTTCTGATTGTTTATATGTTTTACTTTTGAAGAGTTTTCTGTGTTTGCAACGTTTTGATCTGCATTTTGAGTTTTCATTTTTCACCTGTAAGTTCTAAAAGGATCAACAACATTAAATTGAGAATTTATTTGCCGATCGCAAGTTTATTGTTTCTTTACGAAATAGTGAGACGCAATCGGGCAAGAGACGTAGGAGAGAAATTCTTCCTGAGAGTATTTGCCGGGATTGTCTATGCACCAAAGCGCAGTGGACACCATTCCGCCTGCAACGAAACTTGACAGAACCTGCAAGGGAAGTTTTATCTCGTAAGTGTCCTTGTATTTTGAAAGTTGATATTTTATCGAGTGAGCAATGGAGTCCTGAATGGTGCTGACGACCTTGCCGTTGCGATTGTTGCGGATTATGTTTGCGATGTGGTTGTGTTTGTCGAAGAAAAACTCGATTGCCATCATCATAAGAGATGAAATCGTCTCGATAGGAGTGGTGAGTTTCGTCTCTTTGGTGAATTTTTCGTAAAGTTCGTCTTTGAGTTCTTCAAGTGCGAAAGCAAGAAGATGATATTTGTCTTCAAAGTGCGCGTAGAAAGTGGCTCTGTTGACCATGGCGCGATTGCAAAGGTCAATGACGCTGATTTTCTCGATTGATTCTTCTTCCATCATATCCAGCAGCGTGTTGCTCAAAAGTTTTCTTGTGCGAATGATGCGCAAATCTTCTTTGTTTGTCATATTTCGTCTCCTTATCCGCAACGTAGTATACATTATTGCACAAAAGCGCGATTTTGTCAAGTTATCTATCGGTGTGTGATTATATCAAACACGCCGTTTGAAACAAAAATCGGCAGAAATTTTGCGGAGAGAACTTTCGCGCGTACGTGCGTATGCGTTTGCGTGTGTTTTAGGTATTATTATGAATATTAAAATATTTTTAATATTAGAAAAAAAATTTTTATATCGGTTGACATTTGTATCGAAAAATCGTAAATAGAATATATATCATTTATTTTGGCAAAGAATTCGCATATGGCGAATCGGGAGAAATATGGAAAAACAAAAAGCACCAAGATCCAAAGGCGGCCTTAAAAAGATGGCGAGTTGCGTGGGAGAGTATAAAGTCCCCGCGATTTTCACGTCCGTACTCGTCGCTTTTGAAGTTCTGTTTGAGATTTTCATTCCGCTCATCATGGCGCAAATCGTCAACGTGGGCATGAGTGAAACGGCAACGGAATTTACCTTTACGCTTCAACTCGGAAAGTCGAGTTGGGCACTTTTCACGATGACGGACCGTATATGGTTTATCGTCACTTGCGGAGCGATGATGGTCGTTATGGCTCTCATATCGCTCTTTTTCGGCACTATGTCGGGAAAACTCGCGTCAACGGCGTCCACGGGATTTGCAAAAAATCTTCGCAGAAAACTTTTCTACAAGATTGAAAATTTCAGTTTTGCAAACCTTGACAGATTCAACACGGCAAGCCTTGTCACGAGACTTACGACGGACGTCACCAACATGCAGATGTCGTTTCAGATTATCATTCGTATGCTCGTGCGCTCGCCGATAATGCTCATTCTCGCAATGTGCATGTCGATATCTATAAGCCCCGACCTTTCCGTGATTTTCGCAGTCGCGCTTCCCGTGCTTTTGATAGGTCTCATTATCGGCGTCAAACTCGTATTTCCGCGCTTTGAAAAGATGCTTCGCAAATACGACGATATGAACGAATCCACGCAGGAAAACCTTATCGGCATCCGTGCGGTCAAAGCGTTCGTGAGAGAAGACAACGAGATTGCAAAGTTCAAAAACGTGTCCAAAACCGTTCAGAATTTGCAGTTCAAGGCTGAAAAAATCATCGTCGTGGCGTTCCCGTTCATGCAAATCATCATTTACGCGTGCATACTTTGCGTTGCGTGGTTCGGCGGCAACGACATCATAGTCGGCAAAATGCTTCTGGGCGATTTCACGGCGTTTTTGAGTTATATCATGCAGATTCTCATGTCGCTCATGATGGTCGCTATGGGCTTTATGAATATCGTGCTTTCACGCGCGTCCCTTGACCGTATCGTCGAAGTTCTCGATGAAAAAATCGACATTGAAGACGGTGAAAATGCAAGCGATTCTCTCAAAGTCGCAGACGGCAGCATAGACTTTGACCACGTAGATTTCTCGTACTCGAAGTCTCACGACGTGCTCAATCTCGAAGACATCGATTTGCACATCAAGAGCGGCGAAACGATAGGCATCATCGGCGGAACTGGTTCTGCAAAGACCACGCTCGTGCAACTCATTCCCAGACTTTACGACGTTCTCGACGGCGAAGTCAAAGTGGGCGGAGTCAACGTCAAAGAGTACAAACTCAACGAACTCAGAGACAGCGTTGCAATGGTTTTGCAAAAGAACGTCCTGTTCAGCGGAACTATAAGACAAAATCTCTTGTGGGGCAACAAAGATGCGACGCAGGAAGAGATAGAACACGCGGCAAAAGCGGCGCAGGCACACGATTTCATCATGTCTTTCCCCAACGGATACGAGACCGAACTCGGACAGGGCGGCGTCAACGTGTCGGGCGGACAAAAACAACGTCTGTGTATCGCACGCGCGCTTTTGAAGCATCCGAAAATCATGATTATGGACGACTCAACGTCCGCGGTTGACACCGCAACGGACGCGGCTATAAGAAGCGGACTCAAAAAAGAGTTCGGAGATACGACGGTGCTTATCATTGCTCAGCGCATCTCGTCCGTCGAAAGTGCGGACAGAATCATCGTCATGAACGACGGCAAGATTGACGCCGTCGGCACTCACGATGAACTTATCGCTACAAATCAGATTTATCAGGACGTTTACAATTCGCAAAAGAAGGGTAGCGACGAACAAGAAACGGGGGTGAGCGAAAATGCGTAAGAAAGACAAGAAAAACGTTAAGAACGCAATGCCCCAGAACAAGTACAGGGCAAAGAATCCGATGAAGACTTTGAAACGTATTCTCGGATACTGGAAGCCGTATACGGGACAACTCATCGGCGCGCTCTTTTGCATGATAGCAAACGTGCTTTGCAATATCGCAGGTACGTTTATGCTCGGCTCGGTCGTCGTCAACAACTACATTTTGCCCCTTGCGTACAAGATGGGCAACTACGTCACGACCAACGAAGCGATAATTCAAAGGGCGGCGGAAGTCACCATTCAGAACTTCGGCGGAATCGTCGGCGTTATGGCGGCAATGTACGTTGCGGGTGCGGGATTGCACTATCTTTATAGTTTCATTCTCACAAAAGTCACCACGAAGACGTTGCAGAACGTGCGTGACGAGATGTTCGAAAAGATGGAAAAACTGCCCATCAGATATTTCGACACTCACACTCACGGCGACATAATGAGCCTTTACACCAACGATACGGACACTCTCCGCGAGTTGCTCTCCAACGGTATTCCCAACGTCATAAGCAACTTGCTTACGGTTGTGGGTATGTTCGTTGCAATGATGCTCGTGTCTCCGCTTCTTACGCTTTGCTCGGTCGGTATGCTCGTAATCATGCTTTTCATCATGAAATACGTTGCAGGCAAGAGCGGAAAGCACTTCGTCGGACAACAACGCCAGACCGGTGCTATCAACGGCTTTATCGAAGAGCATATCGACGGTATGAAAGTCGTCAAAGTGTTCTGCCACGAAGACGCCGAAAAAGTGGACTTCGACAAGTTCAACGAAGCGTTGTTCCACGACTCGAACAAGGCTCACACCTACGCAAACATTCTTATGCCTATCATGGGCAACCTGTCTTATCTGTCGTACGCCGTGACCGCAATCGTCGGAACGATTATGGCAATCAGCGGCTTTGGCGGAATGACATGGGGCGGTCTCGTATCCTTCATGCAATTCTCTCGTCAGTTCAGCAATCCGCTCTCGCAGATAGCGCAACAGATGAACGGAATCCTTATGGCTCTTGCAGGTGCGGAACGTATCTTTGACCTTATCGACCAAGAGCC
The DNA here is from genome assembly GCA_937881285.1 of uncultured Clostridia bacterium. GTDB lineage: Bacteria > Bacillota > Clostridia > Christensenellales > CAG-917 > CAG-475. The sequence continues at coordinate 9,457 of CALGEU010000298.1, forward strand.
CGAAAAAGACGAAGGTTACGTCACTCTCGTCAACGCAAGAGAAGACGAAAACGGCAATATCGTCGAAACAGAAGAATACACGGGCGAATGGGCGTGGAAACACTTCCACAAGGCAGACGGCACGACAACTTACGTCAAATGGCGCGGTGAAGTCGAGTTTGAAGACGTCACGTTCGGCTACGTTCCCGAAAAGACAGTTCTCAAACACGTCACTATGGAAGCGTTGCCGGGACAAAAAGTCGCGCTCGTCGGCTCAACCGGCGCAGGCAAAACCACAATCACGAACCTTATCAACCGCTTCTACGACATAGACCAAGGCAAGATAAGATACGACAACATCAACATAACCAAAATCAACAAAAACGATTTGCGCCGCTCTATGGCAATGGTTTTGCAGGATACGCACTTGTTCACAGGCACGGTTGCAGACAACATTCGTTTCGGCAAACTCGACGCAACCGACGAAGAAGTTGTTGCGGCTGCAAAACTTGCAAATGCGGACTATTTCATCCGCCACTTGCCCGACGGCTACAACACTATGCTTACCGGAGACGGCGAAAATCTTTCGCAAGGTCAACGCCAACTTCTCGCAATCGCGCGCGCCGCAGTCGCAAATCCGCCCGTTCTCATTCTCGACGAAGCGACGTCGTCAATCG
>CALGEU010000299.1 GCA_937881285.1 uncultured Clostridia bacterium
GCTTCCGTCTCGTCCTGAACGTCGTCGAGAATGCCGTCGAATTCGTCGAGTTCTTCTTTGAGCGCGTCGATTTTGTCTTTCATCTGAGCAAAGCCTGCGAGCAATTCGCTTGCTTCTTGTTTGAGTTTGCCCACGGTGTCGGTAGCGGCGTCGAGTTTTGCCTTTGCGCCTGCCAATTTCTGACGTTGTTCACTCTTTGCGACTTCGCTTTCGAGTGCCATAAGTTCAAGATCTGCTTTCTGATATTCGAGTATTTTGTCAAATTTCATGATATTCTCCTACTGCCGTAAAAGGACAGGTTTGTTTTGCTTTGATGATTTTCACTCCAAGCGGAGCGATGATGTTTTCAAACAGTTGTTCAACCGCGATTTCGCTGTGGTAGTGTGAAAATTCCACTATCGGGAAATCGTCGTTTTGCGACGCGACGTAAAGATGATGCTTGAAATCTCCCGTCACGAAAACGTCTGCGACTTGCTTTGCGCACTCGTATGCGCTGTCTCCCGCTCCGCCGCCGCAAATGCACAACATGCTCTTAATTTCTTTGTTTGCATTTCCCGTAAATTTTACGGTGTCGTCCGAAAGAACGCTTGCGACGTGTTTTGCAAACTCTCCGAGCGTGGTAGGCTTTACGTCGCACACGACTCCCACGCCGTTCGGATTGAGATTTTTTCCGCCGAGCATCTTTGCAACCGTCTGGCAAAGTCCGCCGTCGCACTCGTCGACGTTCGTGTGTGCGCTGTACACGGTGATTCCGTTTTCAAGCACTTTTTTGATAAGCGCGCCTTTTGCTTCGTCCGTGTTTATGCTCTTTATCGCCGTGAAAAAGAACGGATGATGCGTGACTATGAGATTGCAACCGTTTTCAATCGCTTCGGCAACGACTTCAAAGGTCAAATCGAGTGCCGTTACGACTCCCGTGCATTCTTCCGAAAGGCTTCCAATCATAAGCCCCGGATTATCCCACGGCTCTGCAAGCGTTTTGGGCGCAAACTCTTCGATTGCGTCCGTTATATTTTTGATTTTCATAATTATTCCTGAATTCTGTCTCCGAGCGCACTCTTTATAAGGTCTATCTTGCCTTGAAGTTGCGCTTCGGGATTTTTCGCGAGTATGTTTTCGAGCGAGCGAAGTTCCTTTTTCGCAAAATGCTCGAAATTGTCGCTGTACTTGTAAAACGCGCCGAACGTCAACTGCATATCGTCAAGCGTGCTTTCGCCCTTTTTCGTCTTGATAATCGTGTACGTTTTCCCCGCACATTCGAGCATTTCGTCAAATACTATCGTGTGTTTCGACGAGACGATTTCTCTTCTCACTTTCTCGGGGTGAGTGTTTGGCGAAAGAATAAACGACGAAAACGTTTTGCCGTCTTCTCTTGCGCGTTGCATTATGCCGCTTATCACGTCTCCGCCCAAGCCTGCGATTATCACCGTGTCCACTTCTTCGCCGTCAACCGCGCCGAGTCCGTCGCAAAGGCGCGTCTGCATAACGTCGGCAACTCCGTTTTCAAAAGCGAGTTCTTTCGCTTTGTCGAGAGACGGTTTGCTTATGTCGGTGGCAATCACTTCGCTTGCCCTGTCGGTGCTGACGAGATAGTAGCCCAGTTTTCCGTGGTCACATCCGACGTCCGCAACATTGCCGTAATCGACGAGATTTGCAATCGCGGTGAGCCTTTGGTCAAGTCGTATCGGCATCAGTCGAAATCTTTGAGTTTTTTAAGGCGGTTGGGGTGACGGAGTTTTCTCAACGCCTTTGCTTCGATTTGACGAATACGTTCACGTGTTACGTTGAACTCTTTGCCGACTTCTTCGAGCGTTCTGGGGTGAGAATCGTCGAGACCGTATCTCAGACGAAGCACCTTTTCTTCACGCGGAGTGAGCGTGTTGAGCACCTGAATGAGTTGCTCTTTGAGCATATTGCTTTCTGCAACGTCACTAGGAGAAAGCGCGGTGTTGTCTTCTATGAAATCGCCGAGATGACTGTCTTCTTCTTCGCCGATAGGAGTTTCCAAAGACACGGGGTCTTGCGCGATTTTCTGAATTTCGCGCACTCTTTCCACCGAGCAACCGAGATACGCCGCAATCTCTTCCGCAGACGGTTCTCTGCCGAGTTTTTGCAAAAGTTGACGCGTTGCGCGCACTTGCTTGTTGATGGTTTCCACCATGTGCACGGGGATACGAATGGTTCTTGCCTGATCCGCGATTGCACGGGTGATTGCCTGTCTTATCCACCACGTTGCGTAAGTCGAAAACTTGAAACCTTTCGTATAATCGAATTTTTCAACCGCTTTCATCAAGCCGAGATTGCCTTCCTGAATAAGATCGAGAAATTGCATGCCCCTGCCGACGTAGCGTTTTGCAATGGAAACGACGAGTCTAAGGTTTGCTTCGCTCAGAATATGCTTGGCTTCTTCGTCGCCTTCTTCCATGCGCTTTGCGAGTTCTATCTCCTGATCTGCCGTCAAAAGCGGCACTTTTCCTATATCTTTCAGATAGATTTTCACAGAGTCGTCGACGCTGCTGTCAATGAGATTGTCAAGCGAAATGTCGTCTTCTTCGGCGGTGTCTTCAACCTTGATGTTCTCTGCCTGCAAAGCGTTGAACACCAACTCCATGTCTTCGGCAGTCGCGTTGAGATGTTCCAGTTTCGCCATTATGTCGTCTTCGCTGACCGAGCCTTTGCTCTTTCCCAAAGCGACGATTTTGTCAATCTCTTGTTTCAAAAGTTGTTCTCTGTCCACACTGTCCTCCTTAGTGAATCAAAGTTTATCTTCAATTTCTTTTGATTTCAATATTTTTTGCAATCTCGTGATTTCGGTCACGGTTGCTCTTTTTTCATTCTGGTCGGAAAGGTCGTTGTACTTTTCCTTCAACTCGGCAAGACGGGAAGATATGCTTTCGTTTGCAAGCATAACAAGGCAATCGTTGTAGTAGTCCGCTTCTCTGTTGTGGTCGGAAAACTTCATGTTGATTCCGAGCACGTTCTGAATTTCCTTGTCTTCATAACCCATAGCGTCGTACATTCTGCTCACGTCCGCCTTGCCCGTCGGTTGCGATTTTGCCCAGTCGAGAAGTTTTCTGTGCGTATCGCACGCAAGCCATTCCGTCTTGATTTTGTTCAAATCCACGCAACCTGCCCCCGTAAGCACGCAGTTTACTACGAATCTCGACGCGCGCATGGTCTTTGCTTCTTTCTCTTCTGGATTTTCTTTGGGTATCTCCGCTTTTTTCACGCCGACCGTGCCGACTTCCTGCGACAGAGTCTCGACGCTCACGCCCGAAAGTTTTGCGACGACACCCATATAGACTTCGCGTTCTGCGGCGTTTTCGACGTCTTTTAGCACTTTAAGTGCCTGCGACACGTATTTTGCTCTGCCGTTTACACTGCCCAAATCGTTTGCGTCCGCGCAAAGTTTAAGTTTATATTCGATGAGCGGAAGCGCGGCGTTTACGTATTTCATATATCCGTCGTAGCCTTCGCTTCTCACGGTTTCGTCGGGGTCTTTACCGTCCGGGAGAGACACGACTCTTACGTTTTGAATGAATTTTGCAATAATATCGGTGTTTTTAACTGACGCGTGGCGACCTGCGCCGTCTCCGTCGTAGCAAACGTAAACGGTGTCCACCATTCTCGATATTTCTCTTGCCTGACCTTCGGTGAGTGCCGTTCCCATGCCGGCTATCGCGTTTTTGACTCCCGCCGCCCCCAGCGATATGACGTCCATATATCCTTCAACGAGTATCAGATTTTTGTACGCCGCGCCGTTGAGTTTTTTGTCGCGCTTGATGAAATTTATGCCGTATATCGTGCGGCTTTTGTCAAACAGCGTGGTGTTTGTGGAGTTTTTGTATTTTGCCACGTCCTTTTCGCCGTGATATATACGACCGCCGAATGCGATGACGTTGCTCATTCCGTCCATGATAGGCACGATTATGCGGTTTGCAAAAGCGTCGGACGGACGTTCGACGTTGGCGATAAGCCCGCATTCGAGAAGGTCTTGAAGGTGATAGCCCTTTCTTCTCATATATCCGACCATAGAGTCGTAATCGAGAGAAAGTCCCAGCCCGTAGCGTTTGCTCGTCTCGTCGTCTATGCCGCGATTGAGAAGATATTCCCTTGCGTCCTTGCCCTTGTTTTCGTCAAGCAAATTGTTGCGATAATATCTCGCCGCGTCGCGCATAAGTTGTTTCAAAACGTCGCTATGTTCTTTCTTTTCGGTATATTTGGGGTCGAATTTGACTTCGGGAAGTTGCATCCCCACCTTGTCCGCAAGAAGTTTGACCGCGTCGTAAAAACTAACGTTTTCCATCTCCATAACAAATTTCACGACGTCGCCGCTCGCGCCACAGCCGAAACAATGATACCAGCCGTTGTTGACGCACATAGACGGCGTTTTTTCATTGTGGAAAGGACAACAACCGAAATAACGCCCGCCTTTCTTCTGCAAGGGGACGTATTGAGCGATAATCTCGACGATGTCGCATTTGTATTTGAGTTCTTCCATAAACTCGGGAGTAAAACCGCCTGCCATAAAGCCTACCTTTTTACTTTAACTATAATTATATACGAAATAAAAATACTAAATTCCTAAAACAATCCGAAAAATCTTTCACAAATCCCCGAAAAACCAAAACGAGACCTGCATATTTTTGCAAGTCTCACGCATATTTATGCAACATATTCGTTCACGTCAACTGTTTCAATTGAATCGGCTTGTGCAACATAATCATTTGTAAAAAACATTGAAGCCGCAATCAAAGAAACAACAATCATTCCAAAAAGAATGAAAGCTAAAACTCGTCCGACTATTGTCGAACTACATCTTTTGTTCATTGTAGGAATCCTCCCCTTTGTTTATTTTAATTATTCATAAAACATAAAACATTGAAAAACGTGTATCGGATAGAAATACTATTTTCAACCTAACCAACTCCCAATACATACATGAAAAATCAAGGTTGCCTTTACAGTAAAGCTCAAAAACTGATATTCGCCATCTGTTTCTACATCGGTTAGTAAATTATTTTTTCTATTCCATTTCAACACTTCAATTTGTATATTTTCGCCGATTTTTGCATGTTGATCAATATACAGAATATCTTTTACATTATATGCTTGCAAAGATCTAACGTAAACATAAATTATATCGCCTGTCTTGCCGCTTACTGAATAATGTGTATTGCTGTAGTCTATGTATTTATCCTGAAAAACAAAAACCTGCGAATATACTTTACCGATTGTTAAATCAAGCGAAACGTCCAAATATTTGTTAAAATTGTTTACGACAATATAATAGCAACGCTCTTTTTCATCCTGTTGGAAAAAGTACGTTCTGTTTTGCAATGCGGCAAATTTATCAAAATTCTGGTCATAAACAGTTATTTCTGTCGTATTATCTACATTACCGCCAAGATAATATTCTTCGTCAAAAAGATCAATCAAATATTGTCCGGTTTTTTTCGGGACATATTTTACGACAAAATCGTTTTCTCTACGAACATACATAGTTGTTTCGACAACCTGTTGTGGCGCAATCGAACCCTTGATACTCTTTTGTGAGCTGAGAAAAACTATATCGTATTTTTCTTTTTTTGAAAAGTAAACGATTCTTTCGCTTATTTCAACTCCGTCAATCAAAAAAGTAGCGTTTTCATCATCTATAGTGACAACATAATCGCCACTGAATTTCGGAGTAAAATAAAACTCCGTTCTACCTTTGGACGACAAATCGACAGAAAACTCATAATTAGAAGAAACGATTTCAATCGGCGGTTCATCTGCACCGTTGTCATCACATGCGCTCAACGCAAAAAACAATATTGCAATCGTAATCGACAATGCGCAAAATACCAAAATAGTCCTATAATGTTTTTTGAATGAAAAAAGCACTTTCATATTATCCTCCGCTAGATCCATATTCATATTACAACGATTAATAAAATTTTGCAACCCGATTTGTGAAAAAAGCAAATAAAATAAAAACGCACGCTTTGTGCGTGCGAAAAACAAATTCGTATTGTTTTCGATACGATTTTACAAGCAAAAACGGCATAAAAACTTTATACACGAATTGCAGGATGCAGGTTGAAATGCGATTATTTGTTTTCTTCTATGTATTTCACGACGTCGCCCACCGTTTTGAGAGTGGCGACCGTGTCATCGTCCGCGACGAGTCCGTATTCATCTTCGATTTCCATAACGAGTTCCACAACGCCGAGACTGTCAAGTCCCAGGTCTTTTATAATGTCGCTTTCAAGCGTAATACGGCTTTTGTCAAGTCCGATTTGGTTTGCGATGATGTCTCTGACGGTTTCAAAAATCATTGTCGTATGCTCCTTTATACCAGTTGATTATATCACGGATTTCGCCGCGTTTCAAGAGCGAATCGAGATATGCCCTGTTTTAATTTATTTTTGCGATTATTCACCTAATTTTCCCGTTTCGAAAAACGCAACACACGTTTTACACTTGTTTATATATGTGTGTTTTTAGGTGCTCTAATCGCCTATTCTTCGTCCATTTGATTCAAATCCATTTCGTAGGCAAGCACGCTTTGTTCGTCTGCGCAGACACATGCGTGATAGCCGTCGTAAACGGGAAAATGTTCAAAATGCGCGTCTTCGGGAATAGTGCATCTGAAGTTTGAAAGCCCTTCCCCAGTCCATTTGAGATAACTCTCTCTTTCCGTCCATTTCTCAAAGAAATCTTCCGTGTCTTCGGCGTCCATAAACGTGAATTTGGAATAATCTATGTCACGGATTTTCTCTATGTCGACGCCTATGGGCGTGTGTGAAATTCCCAGCATAATCACGCCGTGAGAATGAGAAAGATTGAAGTATGCGTCTTCGGTGTCAAAGCGTGGTTTTTTGCCTTCTTCTCTTATAATCTCGACGGTCTTTGGCAATTCGTTTCCGTAACCTGCCATTATGTCACGATAATACGAATAGCAATATTTCACGAATTTATCGCTGTCCGCTTCACCCCTTGCGAAAAACAAAACCATATCAGTTCTCCACTCTCAAAACGGCGCAAATATCGTCCGTGCAGGATAGTCCTTTCACGGTTTCGAGCGTCGATTTCATATTGCTTTCTTTTGTCTCTTCGGTGACGAGAACGAGATATTCGCCGTCGGTTTCGTTCTTTTTAAGCACGTTCTTCACGTTTATATTTGCGTTTTCAAAGGCTTTTGCCACTTTTGCAAGCGCGCCGTCTTCACCGTTTATTGCAATTCTGACGTAATAAGCCGTCGTGAAATCCGTCGCGAAATCGTCGTCGTTCACTTCGATTTCGTCTTCCCAGAAATAGCGTCTGTGAACGTCTTTTCCGCCTGCGAAAACGATATCGCTCACGATTGCGCTTGCAGTGGGCAACGAGCCTGCGCCCCTGCCGTACAACATAACGTCGTCAACGTTGTCTCCGTGAATATACAGCGCGTTGAACGAGCCTTTCACGCTTGCGAGCGGATGATTTGCGTGTATAAACGCAGGATGAACGCGCGCTTCGATTTTGCCGTTCACAAGTTTGGATATGGCAAGCAATTTGAGCGTATAACCGAGTTGTTTTCCGAATTCGATGTCCTTCACGGACACTTCGGATATGCCTTCTCTGTACACTTTTTCCACGGGAACGCGCTTTCTGTACGCAAGCGACGACAAAATGCTGTTCTTGTAGGTCGCGTCAAAGCCTTCGACGTCTGCCGTCGGATTTGCTTCTGCATATCCGAGTTTTTGCGCTTCTTTAAGGCAGGTTTCGTAATCCGCGCCTTCGTCGCTCATTTTTGAAAGAATATAGTTCGTCGTGCCGTTGACGATGCCTTTGAGCGACGTGATTTCGTTTGCCTGCATGCTGTCCGTAAGCGTGCGTATAACGGGAACGCCGCCAACGCAACTTGCTTCGAAATATATGCCTGCGCCCGTCTTCTTTGCCGCGGCTTCGAGTTCGTGCCAACTCTTCGAGAACATCTCCTTGTTTGCCGTGACGACGCTCTTTCCGTTTTCGAGTGCCTTAATGAGAAAACTCTTTGCGGGTTCGACTCCGCCGAAAAACTCCGCGACGATATCGACGTTTTCGTCGCGCGCAATTTCGTCCATATCCTGCGTGACGATGCTTGCGTCAACGCCTAGTTGCTTGCAACGCTCGATATTGCGTTCGAGCACTTTGACCACTTCAATGTCAAGTCCTTCGTTTCTCTTTATCATTTCGCGCTTGGTTGTGAGAATCTCCCACACTCCGCCGCCGACGACGCCCAGTCCCAAAAGCGCAACTCCGATTTTTTTCATATTTCACCTATTTCGTTCGTTTCGCCACCGAAACGAAAAACTATATGCAAATCACTTGCGATTTCTGTCATACACCATTTTCAAGCCTTTCAACGCAAGCGCGCGGTCGCTTTCGTCGATGATGTCGGGTTCGACCTGTTGCACGAGTTCGGAAAGTCCGCCCGTTGCAACGACCTTTGCGCCTTTCATCTCTTCAAGTTGCTTATACTTTTCAACCATATATTTCACAAGTCCCGTATAGCCGTAAACTATACCGCTTTGCATACAACTCTTCGTATCCTTTCCGACGATATTCTGCGGTTTTTCAAGTTCGATACGCGGAAGTTTCGCCGCCGTCGTAACGAGAGACTCCGTTGCCGTCTTGATGCCGGGAGCAATCGCGCCGCCGATAAACTTTCCGTCTTTCGTGACGAGATTGAACGTAGTTGCCGAGCCGAAATCGACCACGATGACAGGGCCGCCGTAAATTGCGTATGCCGCCGCCGCCCCGACAATTCTGTCAGTGCCGAGTTGCGTCGGTTGCGCATAATCGAGAGTTATGCCCGTGTCGGTATCGCTTGAAACGATAAGCGGAGATTTGCCGATATAGTCGTTGCACATGTGCTCTATCGTATAATTGAGCGCAGGCGCAACCGAAGACATAACGCAAGCGTCAATATCTTCAAAATTAACTCCGCGCTGGCGAAGAAGGTCATACAGCACCATTCCGTATTCGTCGGCGGTGCGCGAAGCCTTCGTGCTGACTCTCCACGACGCAATCATTTTGTCTCCGTCAAAAACGCCGTACTTTACGTTGGTGTTGCCTATATCCATTGCGAGAATCATATTTTCTCCTTACGCGCAATCGTGCGCATAACACGTATATTGACAATAAGTATACCAAACATTCAAAATATTATCAACAGAAACTTGCAAAACTCAATGTATAAGGAATTTAGTCTTTGTGAAACTCGATAAAAAATCCAGCGTGGCTCTCGGCAACGCTCGATTATTGCACGTTTTCTGTTTGCATAGCATAAAATTTGTTACTTCACGAAATCAAAAACGACCGAGATTTCGGCCGTTTTTGTTCCGATTATTCCGCCCTGAAAATCGAGCGGAGCGAGCATCAAGCGGACAATCTTGTGAAACTGCGGATTGAGTCTTTATCCGTGTTTGAACCGATAGCAAAGCGCGGCGATAGTAAAGTAAAAATCCAGCGTGGCTCTCGGCAATGCTCGTTTATTGCACGTTTTCTGTTTGCATAGCATAAAATTTGTTACTTCACGAAATCAAAAACGACCGAGATTTCGGCCGTTTTTGTTCCGATTATTCCGCCCTGAAAATCGAGCGGAGCGAGCATCAAGCGGACAATCTTGTGAAACTGCGGATTGAGTCTTTATCCGTGTTTGAACCGATAGCAGAGATTTTCCGCGCGATAGTAAAGTAAAAATCCAGCGTGGCTCTCGACAATGCACGTTTACCGTGCGTTGCCGTTGCCTCAGCAACGATTTTTACTTGCAGCCACAATTACATCCACCGCCGCAAAGGCAGGAAAGGATGAGAATGAGCCACACAAGGTCACAACTGTTGCAGGTGTTCATGCCGCAGCCACCGCAAGAGTTGAGCAACATCAAAAGCAACACGATGTCGCAAGTGTTGCAACCGCATCCGTTTGCACCGTTTGTAAAGAATCCGTTCATGCTATGTACCCCCTTTTTCGTTTTAGGATTGCTCCTACATTACCTTACGCTTTCTTGAAAAATTGTGTTACAAACGCATTGAAAACAATCTTTCAAAATATACTTTGACGTGGGATATCTGAAGCGCATGATAGGTATAACAGTGGCTTTGTTCTGCACGCTCATCGTGTCGGGGCTTTGTTCCGTTTGCTTCAATCTCGACTTAAAATGGTGGATTGC
>CALGEU010000300.1 GCA_937881285.1 uncultured Clostridia bacterium
CAAAATCCAAAAATCCCGCACTTTTGTGCGGCGGTGTGAACGTGGGAACGAGCACGACTTTGTCTATGCCGAGTTGCTCGACTGCGTGCCTTACCATATTTACGTGTTCAAGGTGCGGCGGGTCGAACGCTCCGCCGAATATCAACGTCTTTTGCATGGTTTTATTATACAATGATTGAAAATTATTATCAATTATTTGACACTCGTTTGTGTATCGAAAACGATATTTCGGGCAAAAATCGCAATATGGCAAAAACACTCGATTATATATTCGCAAGCATAGTGCTGTCACTCGTGACTTTTGCATGGGCGACCTTTGCTTTCAAAAACTGGATAGGCGCACTTATATTTTCCTGCGCTTTTACCGCCGTTGCGATTTTTACGGTAAGTTACGTTCAAAAGAAAAACGCGAAGCCGTATTCTTGGGAAAGGCTCGAACTCGAATTTTGCCTACGCGGCAACGAATATGCAATAAAAACTCTGCTACGTGCTATAAAAAATGTCGATTTTGATAATAGTCACAACTATATTTTGCTTGAAAACGGGATAATAATTGCAAATTTCAAGTTTTCACCGCTTGGCGCAAGCGACGTTGCAAGCGCATGCAATCTTGCGGCAAAACACGAAAAGAACGAGATTTTTCTGCTTGCAAAAGGCATAGACCGCAAAGCGTATCAGATTGCAAATCTTGAAAAAATCAAACTGAATTTGATAAAGACAAAACAAATATTTCGTTTTCTTGCCAAAAGAAACGCCCTGCCCGACCTTGAAAAAACGAAAACGAAGTTTGATTTCCGCGCGCTTGCAGAAACTATGCTGAATAGACGAAATTTCAAAAACTACGCCTTTTCGGGCGGAATACTTATTCTCGTGTCGTTTATCACTCCGCTTAAAATCTATTACATCGTGTTCGGAACACTCACGCTTCTTATGGCTCTTTTAACACTCACTCCGCTCGGCAACGGAAGCATAACTTCCCCGAAAGTCTTCTCTCAACTCGAACACGAACTGGAAGACGAATATAAACGAGAATGACAAGGAAAATTTGTATTTCACCAAGTATTCAAATCGGGTGTGGGTGTCCCCACCCAATCAAAACACCAAGCCGACAATCTTGCGAAACTGTGGCAGGAGTTTTTGTCCGTGATTGAACTGATAGCAAAGATTTTCGGCGCGGTTAGCAGAACAATAAGCCTAATGCGACTCTCGGCGTTGCTTACACACAAGCAACGCCGTTGCCGCAATGACGGCTTTTGTTCGGATGAAGAACAAGAAAACACCCATCCGAAACAAAACCCAACGTACAT
>CALGEU010000301.1 GCA_937881285.1 uncultured Clostridia bacterium
TATAAAATAAGTTTTATAAATAAAAAAGCGCGCGCTTTCGCGCACGCACGCATTTACGTATCTTTATTCGGAATTTCAAGTATAACTTTACCGTTTCAATGAATTTCACTTTTCATTGACAATTTCAAAAACGTCAAAAAATTCGTTTTCAAAAACTAAAACGTCTTTCATTCTATCGTTTCGATATAAAAACTCACAGGACGAAAGCCGTCGTTGCAGGAAATCATTGCGCTATGCGGATTTTTCATCCAGCCGTCGTAGAAATTGCCACCGCCACTTGCAAGTTCAAAAACAAACTCCTTGACGCTTCCCCATGCGCTCTCGCACATTCCTTCGGGCATTTCTCCGCCCCTGCTCACGAAAACGTCGCCGACTTGCACGTCGCACGCATGCTCGATGGGATTCTCATACGCATCGATAAGGTCTTTATGTTCAACTTTTCTCACCGCAGTGATTTTCACGTCTTTCATTTCTTTTCTCCGAACGAAGTATATCCCGATAACAGCCGTTTCGTCAACTATACGTCAGACAAAAACTGCCGATGAGTTGTCGGCAGTGCAAAAAAACATAAAAATATATGCCTAAAAGAAACAATGTTGCAAAAATAGATTGCAATTTTCAAATAAGTTTGATATAATCCTAAACGCAATCGAAAATTGCTAGTGTGGCTCAGTCGGTAGAGCAGCTGATTCGTAATCAGCAGGTCGCCGGTCCGAATCCGGCCACTAGCTCCAAAAAAAGCGGTATGTTATCAATACATACCGCTTTTTTCAATGTTGTTATATTATTTTTGTTGTGCTGTTTTTCCTTTTGACCAAAGAATATAATCTATCTTCTTCTCTACACTGATTTCGGTATAATTCGGGAAAACTCTATTAAATTCTTTCAAATAATCCGCACACACATTAGAATCGCTTATAATTTTCTTTATTTCTTCTTGAATTTTTTCATATTTTTCAACACAGTTTTTTATAGTTCTGTTCTTACTTTCATTTAGTCCAAGCGCATCAAGTACATTATTATCCCAAATCGGCATTTTGTCATTTATGGTTGCTAATAATTTGCTCGCGAACGAAGGTTCAAGTGTATTATCGAATTTATACAAATAGTTCAAAACTTCTTCAAACGTTAAACTCTTGTCATTTTTCTTCTTTTCCATATATTGAAAGAATTTATCTCTCCACTCTGCATTTCTTCTCAGTTTGTAATAATAAACAAAATTTCTTTGATATTCTTCATCTTTTGATACGTCGATATCATTTAGATTTTGAGTTTTCTTGTATGCTTCCCATCCGCAACTTTTTTCGACACATTCTACCAATCCTTTCAAATTAACCATAATTTATATCTCCTTTTTAAAAAAATCTTTCTATAGCATTCCATTGATTTGCAAAATAATATGCTCTTTTATAAGACGAAACAATAATACAAAACATAAATCCGTTTTTTCCATAGAATGACAGTTCAGCATAATTGCATACAGGTATGCGATAATTGTTATTAAAACGTTTATCAGGTGAACCGTCTAAATTCACATATTGCCATGTGTATTTCACAACTTGAGCATCATCGGGAACACTTTCTCTCTCAATATAGTTTAAAGTCTTGATTTGTACTCTTATATCTTTATAAAACTCAGAATGAAACTTTCTGTCATTAAGAATTAAAACTCTATCAGGCATAAAAAAGATTCTTTGCCCCCTGAACTTTATTTGAAAAATCTTCAGTCCGCCTTTAATCTTGAGATATTTAGGAGTTTTTCCATAAAACATTTTTGCGGATTTCGATTCGACACTATGTCTTGCACCTGCATTCTTTTTCGGGCAATTTTCTATCGTTTGCCCGCAATATAATTTAATTCTTGAGCTAGATGCTAAAACAGACAACACGCCGTTTCTCTTTTTTATAATTTCATAAATAAAACTATCCCATGCATACTCTGTTTTCGTAAACCTAAAAAAGCTCAATACCCAAAACAACGCCACAATTGACACAGATATCGATAACAACTGTGGAAAGTTCAACAATTCTTTATCTAGCAACGACAAAATTATATTTATTACAAAAGTAAAACATGCAAGCAACCAAGCAATAATGTATGTAACAGCATTAACGGTTAAAATTGTCGACAAGCTTCTGTCAAATTCACGATTAACATCATCAACTACCGAATAATCAAGCGTTCCGTTTTCCACATAACAATGTGCTAATCTTTCTTTAATCCTATAATTGAAACCGTCTTTATTCATTTCAATTTTTAAATTTCTCATCTTTCCCCTTTTCATATGCAATAATTGTTTATTGCAAAAAAAGAATTTTAAAATCGCATATTTATATTACAGTCATTTATGTCGAAAGTCAATACAATGCTATTATATTTAAATACGGATATCGCAAAAGTTGCGCCGTTGTGTTGACATAATTTTCTCGGGTGATATAATAGGAAATATGAAATAAGTTTCATATTGCTGAAATACGGAGAGAATAAGTATGAATAAAATCGTTCAAAGTTATATCGCAAACGTGAAAAATCCCGAAAATACAAGACGCGGAAGATGGCAGTTGCGCGCCATGAACAACCGCTATTCGATGTTGGGCGTATGGGGACTGTCCCACGTCAATTTTGCAAGAAAGCGTCTCGTTCTCGACGTCGGTTGCGGTGGCGGAAAAAATCTCGAAAGAATCCTGAAACAATCCAAACAGATAAACGCTGTGGGCGTTGACATCTCCCCTGCAAGCATTCAGGTCACGAAAAAGAAAAACTCCCGCGCCGTGAAAGACGGAAGATTGCAAGTCGTTCAGGGACAAGCCGAAAGTCTGCCGTTTGCAAGCAATCTTTTCGATCTCGTAACCGCATTCGAAACCGTGTATTTTTGGGACATCGAAAAAGGGCTTGCGGAAGTTTATCGCACGCTTAAAAAAGGCGGTCAATTCCTTATCGTCAACGAGTCGCAATCTTCAAAAGGCATCGAAGAATACGAGCAATCGGTTGGCTTCACCGTATACACAAAAGACGAACTTTGCAAAATCGTCAAGAAAGCGGGGTTTAAGAACATCCGCTCGGACGTCGGGGAAAACGGCGGTTGGTTTGCAATCGTTTGCGAGAAATAATCGGCAATCTAACCCATTGTTTTTGACTTTTTCGCACGAAAGGCAAACGAACGGCGATTTGCATATATAGGCAAAAAATTCTCAATATTGCGCAAAACGCATAATCTTAAAAGGCAAAAAATATGAAAAAACTACACGTCGAAAAAAACTCCGTTCAGGAAACGCTCGTCATTCCGCTTTACGCAAGGAGCAAATGCAGCAGTCTCTACCCCGAGATTTTCAAGGACGACACCGCCGAAAAACTTATGGCACGCGTCGATTACGACTTCTCCGCTCTTGACAAAAAGCAATCGTTTTTCACTCGATTTGCCTATCTGGAAGCAGCGTGCAGACAAAACGATATTGCCGTTGAAGTGAAAGAGTATTTGTCCGCTCACCCGTATGCTTCCGTGGTGAACGTGGGTTGCGGACTCGACTGCACTGCCGAGAGTTGCGACAACGGGCATTGCAAAATATACAACGTCGATTTCGAAGACGTGATTTCTTTGCGCAACAAACTCGTTCCGAAGAACGAACGCACTGAAACCATTGCCACCGACGTCAACGGAAACGAATGGCTTGACGTGATTGACGACGAAAACGGCGTGATATTCTTTGCTATGGGCGTTTTGTACTACTTCACTCAAAAAAACGCCTTGTCTCTTGCAAAACGCATTGCCGACAAGTTTGAAAAAGGCGTGTTCGTATTTGACGCGGCAAATGCAAAAGCGGTCAAACTCATGGTGAAAACGCTCATAAAACAAGCCAAAATCGACAACGTCGACGCATTTTTCTCTGTGAACGACGTCGAAAAAGACTTTTCGGACTTTGGCAAACACAAAGTATCCGCAAAAGGCTATATGCTCGGTTACACTGACCTGAAATTCAAAAGCGTTTCACCGCTCTATCGTGCGCTTGCAAAGGTTGCCGACGGAAAAATGGGCATGAAAATCATAAAAATCGAGTTCTGACGAGATTTTTCAGGCGAAAACGTCTTATTACATTAAATCGAAGAAAAATTTATAATTGCACAATTCACATCTTACGGTGACATAAAAATGCGGACGAATCGTCCGCATTTTTTTATACGTATTACGTTTTGTCTTCATTTCAAATTGCAAAAAGCAAAATCGATTTAGCGTTCCGTTTTGCCCCGTCGTTCAGAAAATCTGGACGTTGTTTTCAACGTCAACGGCATCGGAAAACTGCGAATCGTAGAGTTTCTTATACGTTTCGCCAAGCGCAATAAGGTCGTTGTGACTGCCCTGCTCCACGATTTTACCGCCGTTTATCACGACGATTTCGTCAGCATTGCGCACCGTAGACAATCTGTGCGCCACGACGAGCGTTGTGCGTCCCTGACAAAGTTTGAACAACGCTTTCTGAATTATCGCTTCGGTGGTGTTGTCGAGCGCGCTCGTGGCTTCGTCGAGAATAAGTATAGCGGGGTTTTTCAAAAACACGCGCGCAATGGACAGTCTCTGTTTCTGACCGCCCGAGAGTTTCACTCCGCGTTCGCCTATCTGCGTGTCGTATCCGTCGGGAAGGCTCGAAATATATTCGTGAATATCCGCCTGTTTTGCGGCTTCGATTATCTCTTCGTCATTTGCGCCGATTTTGCCGTACGCGATATTTTCCTTAAAAGTGCCCGTAAACAGGAACACGTCCTGCTGAACGATTCCGACGTTTTTTCTCAACGAATCGTTGCTTATCTCGCTTATCGGCTCACCGTCGATATAAATCATGCCTTTTTCAAGCGGATAAAACTTTGGAATAAGGTGACAAAGCGTTGTCTTTCCGCCGCCGCTTGCTCCAACGAATGCGTACATTTTTCCGCTCGGTATGCGAAGATTTATGTCGTCGAGAACGTCTTGTTGCTCGCTGTAACCGAAAGACACGTTTTCAAAAACGATGTCGCCGTCAAGTCTGTCAACGTCGTGCGCAGTGGGACTTTCCTGCTCCGTCGGCGTGTCCATAATATCGACGTAGCGGCGGAAACCCGCAATGCCGTCCTGCAACTGCTCAAAGAACGCAATGAGCGTCTGCACGGGCGATATGAACAGGTTGATTGAAAGCATAAACGCAACCAAATCGACGTAGTCGAAGTTCTCTTTGTCGTATATGCAGAACAATGCGCCTGCAAGAAGCACTATGACGTTGTATATCTCCGTGACAAGGCTCATGCTCGCCGAGAACGTGCCCATTGCCTTATACGCCGCAGAACGCGCCTTGACGTAACCTTTGTTGTTTTTCTCGAAACGTTCCTGCTCGTAATCGGCATTGACGTACGCCTTTGTCACTCGTATGCCCGCAATGCTGTTTTCAAGCGTGGCGTTGATGTTTCCTATCTCTTCCTTGCTCTTGCGGAAGGCTTTTGTCATACTCTTTCTGCACGCAAACGCTATAAGGAACAAAATCGGCAGAAAAGCAAACACTATGAGCGAAAGTTTCCAACTTATAGTGCAAAGATACGCAAACGCGCCGATTGTGATGAACGACGTGATAAACAGATTTTCAGGGCCGTGGTGCGCAAGTTCAGCGATGTCGAAAATATCGTTTGTCATGCGCGTCATGAGTTGTCCCGTTTCGTTGTCGTCATAGAAAGAATACGGCAGTTTTTCAAGGTGCGCGAAAAGGTCGCTTCTCATTTTTGCCTGTATCTTCACTCCCATTACGTGGCCGTAATAGTTGATGAAATACTTCATCGCCGCGCGCAAGCAGTATATCCCCAGCAATATCGCCGCAAGAATAAGCACTTCGTTTATAAGTCCGTTGGGTATGCTTTGGCGCAGAATATGCTGCGAAATCATCGGATATAAAAGTCCGCTCACCGCAAAGGTGAACGAACAAAGCATATCGAATGCAAAAGTGAGTTTGTGCGGTTTGTAATACGCAACGAATCTCGAAAGTAGTTTTTTATTTTTCTCTTTAGCCATTATTGTTTTTTGTTTCTCAATTTGTTCAGTACGTCTTCGAAATATCCCGGCAATTCGCACTCAAATTTCATCTCTTCGTGCGTGTGCGGATGTTCCAAAATAAGTTCTTTTGCGTGCAGGAGTTGTCCGTTGTGATAAAGTGCGGTCGAGCCGCCGTAAACTTCGTCTCCGACAATCGGGTGGTGCAGACTTTGAGCGTGCACTCTTATCTGATGCGTACGCCCCGTTTCAAGTTCAAAACGCACGAGCGTATATTTGCCGAATCGTTCAAGCACTCTGTAATGCGTGACCGCCCTTCTCCCCGTCTCGTCAATCGCCATTTTCTTGCGGTCTTTTCTGCTTCTTGCGATAGGCTTGTCGACAGTGCCTTCGTCTTCCTTGAAATTGCCGTCGCAAAGCCCGTAGTATATGCGACGAGCGGTCTTTTTCTCAATCTGACTTGCAAGGCTCTTGTGCGCTTCGTCGTTTTTTGCCACGACGATAAGTCCCGACGTGTCTTTATCTAGCCTGTGCACGATACCGGGACGTATCACGCCGTTTATTCCGCTAAGGCTGTCGAGATTGTACAAAAGCGCATTGACCAGCGTGTCGTTTTTCTTATAAGAACTTGCCTGATGCACCACCATGCCCTGCGGTTTGTTGATGACCGCCATGTATTCGTCTTGATACACTATGTCGAGCGGAATATTCTCCGCCTTGACTTCAAGCACTTCGGGAGCAGGCAATTCAAACTCGACGACGTCGCCTTTTTTGAGTTCGTATCCGCTTTTTTTGCGGTTTACGCCGTTGACGAAAGCACCGTCTTTTTCAATGACGGTTTTTGCGTTTGAACGCGATATAGCCCATTTTTCCGCTATAAACGTGTCAAGTCTTATTTTTTCGCTGTCGACTTCGTATGCCATACAATTCAAGCAAAAACGCGCCGCCTTGTTAAAAACGACGCGAATTTTTCATTCCGTAATACTATTTTTCTTCAACGGACGAGTTGCCTTTTTCGTTCTCTTCCGTATCCGCAACGTTGTCTTTCTCCGTTTCGTCCGATTGTTTTTCTTCGGTTTTATTCTCGTCTTTCGGTTCTTCAAACGTGAAGTCTCCGCCTGCTTTGAGCATGGGATTGAGATTCTTCGGGGCGTCGAGCGGGTCTTCGAGATTTTCATCCGCGCCGACTTTGGCTTGTTGCTCTTCAAAGTCTTTCTGATTCTTCTTGCCTTCTTTTACGAGCATGACGATAAGCACCACTATGAGCATAAATGCGCCGACTGTGACGAACGAGTCCGCAACGTTGAACACGGGGAATTGCTCCCAGAACGCAAATTGCAGAAAATCTCGGACGTAGCCGAGCGCAATGCGGTCGACGATGTTGCCAATGCCGCCGCCCACCACGAAAACGAGCGATATGCGAAGCCATTCCGTCTCTTTGAGCGCGAAAAACAGATATATCGCAATCGCAATCACGAGAATGAACGTGATGACGGTGAGCGCAACGGTCTTGCCTTGGAATATGCCGAATCCCGCTCCCCTGTTTTCAACCATAACGAGATTGATGAGACCGGGAATGAAATCGTCTTTTACGCCCTGCTGATTGAGATAGTCCCACGCCGCTTGTTTCGTGAGCAAATCGGCAACGAGAATAATCGCAACGACGGCAAATTCCACGAGCATAATCCACCAACGCTTCTTTGCCACGACCACCCAGTCTTTCATATAAGCGGAAACTTTCTGTTTGAAATCTTTGTTGTCTTCGTTCATACGGTCTCCTTAGCCGCGTATCTGCGGCGGTACGGTGATGGTCACGCCTGCGGGCGCAAACAGGAAAATATTTCTCGTGATTTGTTGTATGCTTCCGCCGAGCGCGTAAATCGCGCCGCTCATAAAGTCGAGTATGCGATACACCGATTGTTGATTGAGCGTGGAAAAGTCAACTATGACTTGCTCTCTCATGCGCAAATGGTCAATGAGCAACTGCACGTCCTGATAGGTGCGCGGAGCATAAATCACCACTCCGCCCGCGCCGCTCGCCTGCGGTTGCGTATAACTGGGCACTTGTCCCTGCGGTGCTTGCATTTGCTCTCTCGAGAACACTCTGTTGTATCCCCTTTGAGCGTTGCGGTCTTGTCCGCCTTGTTCGTTTCGATAAAATCTTTCGTCCATAAACAGCCTTGTGTGTTATATAGTTTCGTTTTTATTGCTTTTTATTGTTGCGGATACACTCTTTCGCCAAACAACATTCTGCCGAGCCTAATCATATTCGAGCCGTGCGCGAGTGCGATTTCATAGTCCGCACTCATTCCGCAAGACAGATACTCGACGTCGACGTTGTCTTGTTTCACGAGTTTTGCCTGCTCGAAAATTTCACGCAGTTTATCGCACAATTCGCCTAGAGTTTTTTCGTCTCCGCCAAGGTTAGGAAGCACGCTCATCACGCCTTTTATCCTGATGTGCGGATAATCTTTCATACTATGTATGAACTCAATGGCATTTTCGGGAGACACTCCGCCTTTGGATATTTCCGCGCCCATGTTTATCTCAACAAGGCAATCCATGATTTTGCCGTGTTTTGCCGCTTGCTTTTCAATCTCTTTTGCAAGGTCGTCACGGTCAAGAGAGTGTATGAGTTCCACCTTGTCGACGATGTACTTGACCTTGTTTGTCTGCAATCTGCCGATAAAATGCCAACGATAGCGCGGGTCGTATTTTTCAAGAAGTTCCTGCACTCTGTTTTCACCCAGCACGAAATCGGGCGCAATGGTCATAAACTCGTCCACGACTTCTTTCGACTGCGTTTTGCTTGCCGCTATGAGCGTGACTTCTCTGCCGCAATTTTTCACGTCGTCACGCACTTTTTGCAAATTCCGAGTGAGTATCATATTTTAAGTCAATCCGCTTTCTGAACGATAAAGTCGCCCTTTACGTCGTCGAAAACGAGCATCTTTTTCTCTCCGTTTTGCTCGAACGTCACTTTTATGATTTCGGGCGCGATATTTTCGGCGGAAAGAATTCTTCCGTCAAACTTCTTGTACGCGTCAAGCAAAATACGCATCTTTTCGTCGTCGTATGCGCCGATATCGTCGCTTACGAACAGCACGTCTCCGAACATGTGGTTCACCGTCGCAAGCAAGCGTTTCTGCTCCATGGTGTATCCCGCCTTTTTCATTCCGTCGTCGCGAAGGAAAAACACGTCGGGGTCGTTTGCCCATATTCTGCCGTTGAGATGACGACGATACACGCTGTTGACCATCGCCATTTTTGCGGAAATTATCTCCTGATTCGTCACTTTCACGTAGAATTTCTCTTTGAAAGTGTTTTCAACGTCGCAACTTATTCTGCACGCGTCAACCACGCCGAACGCAGGCGCAAGCGGAACTCCGCAACCGAGAATAATCTTGTCTCTGCAACATTCTCTCAAAAAGTCCATTGCTTCGCACATAAGTTGTCCGCGCGTTTTGTTGTTTCTGGGCTGAATTGCCGCCGCATACAGAAAGTCGAGTTTGACCATATCGAAGCCCCATTCGTCGAAAACTCTGTCGAAGAACGCTTTGATATACGCTCTAACTTCTTCTTTTTCAAAATCGAGCGCGTAAAATCCGCCCCACGCTATGCCGCTTATCACCTTTCTGCCGTGCTTGTCGCGGATAAGCCAGTCCGGATGTTCTTTTATCACGTTTGCGCCGAATTGCGCGGCAAACGGAGCGTACCAAAGCCCCGCTTTGAGACCTTGCGAATGAATTTTGTCCACGATAGGTTTAAGTCCGTTCGGAAACTTAGTCTCGTCTATCGTCCAGTCGCCGACTTTCGTCTCGTATCCGTCGTCGATTTGGAAAATGTTTGCGGCGTCTCCCGCTCTTTTCAAGCCTTGAAGGTCTCGCAAAATAATCTCTTCGTTGATGTTCTGATAATAGTTGTACCAGGATGTGTAACCTGCAAGATGCTCCACTCTGCCCGTGTTTTTCTTCGGATAAAGCGCAAAATACTCGTCGAAAGCCTTGTCGTAAGTACCATGCGCTCTGACGATGTCAAACAGTTGATATTCGCTTGCAATCGTCAAACCTTCGACGTCTTTCTTTGCTACGAACACGTTTTCTTTCATGTCCGCATAAAACACCGTATAACCTGTGCGTTCGTTAAGCGAACCGACAAGTTCCACCTTTTCGTCAATACGGAAATAGCAATACGAAAAACCGTGATACAAATCCTTGCCGTATTCGCAGAAAGAATAATCTCCGCTCGCACCAGAAAACGTGCGCGCTATCGGAAGATTTGAAAGCGTGCGCAAACCGTATTGAACGTCGCCTTTCTTATACTCTCTCGAACTCGTCCACGACTGAAAACCGTTTGCAAAAAAGTGTTCTTTGTTCTCGTAATAGTGGTCGTAAATGAGTTCTGCAAGCGTAACGTGCAACTCTTCGTGCGGATAAACGACGATTTTCACCGCATTTTCTCCGCCGTTGTCTTTGATGTCGAATTTGTCCGTTGAATATCCGTCTTTCACCTGCGAATATTCCACCGATTCTTCGGCGTATTTCCCGCCGACGACGTATCCGATTTTAAGGGTGTAGCCTTTCAAGTTCATATTGTTCCCTCGATATTAACTTATAAGATAATTTATTATATCAAGAAAAAACGAGAATGTAAAGATGACTTTTACAAAATATGCGGAGACAATAAAAATTAACAATTAATAATGAATAATTTTAGTGAGACACCCACACCCGATTTAGAATTTCGTATGAAAATATTTTTCCATGTCATCCTGTCAATGCAAAGCGGAGCAACTTGCTTGCAATGATTGCGTAGCGTAGTATTCACATAGCAACGCCTTTGAAAAAGACAAAACCGTAGGTTCTATGCGCAAGCATAGCAGTTGCGAGTAGCTTATTGAAGCATCTAGCGTAGCGAAAAAAATGCGCCTTACGGCTGGATGTTTCGGCAAGCTCAACATGACAAGGAGAAATTTTGAATTTTACCGTTTGAACATACCAAGCCGACAATCTTGCGAAATTGCGGCAGGAGTTTTTGTCCGTGATTGAACTGATAGCAAAGATTTTCGGCGCGGTTAGCAGAACAATAAGCCTAATGTGGCTCTCGGCGTTGCTTGCAAGCAAGCGATGCCGTTGCCGCTATGACGGCTTTGACACAGCTATTCGCTAAATAGCGCGGTCAACGATGTGATTGAGACTTCATACGCAACCCGCTCTTCCACATCTCCGCTTTCGAGTTGTTTTTGATATATACGAGACTGAATTCTGCCGTTCAGACGAATTTTGTCTCCGACGGAAAAAGTGGATGCAAATCGTGCGTTTCTGCCCCAAGCGATTGCGGGAATATAATCGGATTTGTTGTAGGCACGATTGACGGCAATGAGCAAATCGCAAATTTCGCGTTTGAAAGGCGTCGTGCGATACACGGGCGGTTTGCAGACGAAACCTTCGATTTCTATTGCGTTGGGGACTTGTTCGTCGTATTCGCAAAGTTCTCTGACAAAGACTTTGAGAACGAGTTTGCTGTGATTTTCGATTATCTTATTGTAACTTCTGAATTGTCCGATTAAGCCGATTAGATTGCCGATTTCAAAACGATTTTCACCGATTATACGTTCGCTTATCGTGACGGGAACGATGTCTTCCTGTCCCGAAAGTCGCTTGACGGACACGGTAAAATCGTAGAATTTTTCGTCCATAATCTCGTGCGAAAATTCGAGTTCGCTTGCGATTTGACCGCTAAGGCACACTTTGTTGTTTTGCATTTGTTCATAACTCATGATTTTTCTCCTTTATTATGCGTTTTTACGTTGCACGCCGTTGTTGTCGACGGTGTAGTTTTCTGTTGCGACGAGTTCGGAAAGCGTGACGAAACGGAAACCTTTTGCTCTCAATCCCGTCAGAATCATCGGTAAAACGTCAAGAACGTGGTCGCTGTTGTTGTGGAAAAGCACTATATCTCCGCTTTTTGCCTTTGGCACTACCCTTTCGTATATTTGTTTTGCACTGAGTCC
>CALGEU010000302.1 GCA_937881285.1 uncultured Clostridia bacterium
CATACTCGAGAAAACTGTATATCTCATACACGCCGTTGTCGTCAGCCGGGTAGTCTTTTATGTTGAAACCGTCAGAACCGTTCAAGTCATCCATGACGTTTGTCGCGTCATATGCGACGTTGCCTGCGTCGGCGGCAAATGCAATATCTGCCGCCGGAACAAACAACGCAATCATAAATAAGGAGAACACAAACAGTCCCACAAGTAGGAACTTGCTGAAATTAAATCTAAAATTCTTAGTCATCAGAACACCACCTTTCCCGGATTCAGGTCGATAACCGTTGCCGTGCCGATGCCGAAAATATCGATAGTTGCGCTCTGACCGCTCTCGGCGGTGATCACGCATTCGAAGAATACTTTCTCGAACGTATCGAAACTCGGAACATCGGAAACAACGTGACCGAAATACGCGATGTTAAGTACATCGAGCATCGTCTTTTGTAGTGAAGAAAAAGAAACGACGTCGCCGTCTATGGTGACGTTGAAAACGCGGTTATAATCGCCGCTTGTCGCTGAAAATGCGCAAAGTTTGCCGTCTAGGCGGAAATCGAAGAACGCATCGGCTTTCGGCTGCACTTTTACGGTGAAATTGCCACCGTTCACGACTTTGATTGACGTCGTGGTGTTGTTGTACACGTCTATCAGAGTTTCGCCGTCCGCGAGCACGACATCGAGTTTCGGTTGCGGCTGCTCGGAAGGCTTTCCGATAAAACTCCAATCCTTGAAGCCGTCGCTCTTCACTCCGAGCACGCTTGCCGTGACTATAACACCAACAAGAAGCAACGAAAGAAGCGCGATAAGCAATATCGCGCCGACGGATTGTTGATTTTTCTTTGACTTTTTAGAGTTTGTTGCCATTTTTCAGCCCTTAATTATTGTTGGATAAGCCTTTGATCCAATCGAAAGCCAGGTTCATCACAGTTACGTAGTCTTGATTCGTCGCGAGTGCCACAACGCCTATTGCTCCGAAGAACAGCGCGGCAATCGTAATTGCACCGGTGATGATGCTTGCGATGACTTTTGTGATAACTTTTTTAGTCATTATATAAACTCCTTGTGCTAGGGTAGCGCGCCGAGCGCGGCAGTTTTGCGCCCGG
>CALGEU010000303.1 GCA_937881285.1 uncultured Clostridia bacterium
TGTGAGCGTGATATTTAGATGAAGAGCAAGGAAAAGCCCCTTGAACAGCAACCCTAATGTGCTATGCGCACATGAGTTGTTGTGCAAGGGGCTTTGACAAAGCTATTCGCTAAATAGTGCGCTCACATCTCTTCGGGAGCGGATATTCCAAGCAACCCCAACCCGCAACGAATTACGTTGCCCACCGCTTTTGTGAGCGCAAGACGTGCGTTGCGTGTGGGAGCGTCGTCAACGAGAATGCGATGATCGATGTAGAAACGATTGAACTTTTCCGCAAGGTCCACGACGTGGCGCGTGACGTAGCACGGTTCGCGAAGTTTTGCGGCAAGTTTAATAGAATCGCCGAACGTGATGACGGACTTGATGACGTCGTAACCTTCGTCGGTGGTGATTGCGCCAAGGTCCATATTGTCGAAATCGATGTCGCCGCCCTTGCGGAGCGCGCTTGCGCAACGGGCGTAAGTGTATTGAACGTAAGGTGCGGTTTCTCCGTCAAAATTGAGCACCTTGTCGTATGAGAAAACGATGTCTTTTATGCGGTTGTTCCAAAGCGCGGAGAACACGACCGCACCGACGCCGACGCTCTCGGCAATCTCGTCTTTGTTCTTCGTGTTCGGGTTTTTCTCTTCGATGATTGCACGGGCTTTTTCAACCGCTTTGTCAAGCACTTCCTGAAGCCATACGACGTGTCCTTTTCTCGTGGACATAGAACCGTCTTCCATGGAAACCATGCCGAACGCAACGTGTTCCATATCGTCCGCACCTGCAAAATCCATTAGTTTAAGCACCTGAAACAGTTGCTTAAAGTGCAGATTCTGCTGATAGGCGACAACGTAAAGGCATTTGTAAAAATCGTAAGTTTGTTTGCGATAATACGCCGCGGCAATGTCGCGCGTGGCATACAAAGTAGCACCGTCCGCCTTGACGAGAAGACACGGCGGCATACCGTATTCGTCGAGATTGACGACCTGTGCGCCGTCGCTTTCGACAAGCAATCCTTTGTCTCTC
>CALGEU010000304.1 GCA_937881285.1 uncultured Clostridia bacterium
AGTTACGGCAACAATAACGGTTACAATAACAACAACGGTTACGGCAACAATAATTATAAAAACGGCAATTTCAACAATAATCAGTATCAAAAACCGCAAAATCAGCAAAAACGCAATTTTAACGATTTTCAGAACGGAAACGGCGGTTTCAATAAAAACAACGGATATCAAAATAACGGATACAACAATTATAACAACAACGGTTATAACAATCAAAACGGCGGATTCCAGAAACAAAATCAACAGCAAGTTCAGAATTTCAACACTCAGGTTCTCAACGAGAGCAAGGAAGTCGAAGAAGAATTGCTCGAAAGAGAAGGTTATCTCGAAATCAATCCCGACGGATACGGTTTTCTTCGCGTATTGAACGGAACGTTCAACGAAATGGACGCATACGTGTCCACGATGAAAATCAAACAATACGGTTTGCGCAGGGGAGACTACGTTCATTCTCTTTGCAAAAAAGTTCAGGAAGGCAGACCTGCGGCAGTCGTCACCGTCACAAAAATCAACGGTATAGATGCAGAAACGCTCGGTATTCGTCCCAACTTCGACGATCTCGTGCCTATTTATCCCAACGAAAGATTGCGTCTCGAAACGACCCCCAGAGAATACGCAACCCGTTGTATAGATCTCGTATCTCCTATCGGCAAAGGTCAACGCGGTATCATCGTTTCTCCGCCGAAAGCGGGCAAAACGACTCTTTTGAAGATGATTGCGGCGGCTATCGCGCAGAATTATCCCGAAGTCGAACTCAAAGTTCTTCTCATTGACGAACGCCCAGAAGAAGTCACAGATATGCAACGCTCCATAAAGGGCGAAGTGGTTTATTCCACTTTCGACGAACTTCCCGAACATCACACAAAGACAGCCGAAATGCTCCTTGAAAGAGCAAAACGTCTCGTCGAATCGGGCAAGGACGTCGTGGTGCTTCTTGACAGTCTCACTCGTCTTGCAAGAGCGTACAACATCACGATTCCGCCGACGGGCAGAACGCTTTCGGGCGGTATCGACCCCGGTGCTTTGCACAGCCCCAAACGCTTCTTCGGCTCGGCAAGAAACATCGAAAACGGTGGCTCGCTCACTATCATTGCAACCGCGCTCATCGATACCGGCAGCCGTATGGACGACGTGATTTTTGAAGAGTTCAAGGGCACGGGCAATATGGAAATTCACCTTGACCGCAGACTCAGCGAAAAGAGAATTTTCCCCGCAATCGACCTTGCAAAGAGCGGCACGAGAAAGGAAGAATTGCTCCTTACTCCCAGCGAACTCGAAGGAACTTGGGCAATCAGAAAGATTCTTTCCACCGCAGACAACGCAGAAGCGACGGAAAATCTTCTTAATATGCTCATCAAGACTCAATCCAACAAAGAGTTTATCGACCAACTCAACTTGCAACTTCGTGCGTTCCAAAAAGAAGGTTACGTATGGCGTGGAACGAGCAACAACAAATAATAGCGCGTTAAAATCATTCGATTTTGTTGCATATCGGATTAGACGGTATGCAAAGTGAAAAATTGAGAAGTATACAAAAAAATATAAGTAGAAAGCACTGCGATCTTGCGGTGCTTTTTTCAATATTTTTCTTCATTTTTCGACCTAATAAAATAACATAGTTATTTTTTTGCTTTTTTCGCTATTGACATTGCCGAATTAAACTTGTAAACTGTTCTTACCACAAAAAAAGAAGGTAAATATCATGAGCGAATTCAAAGATTTGCGTATCGTGGACAATTTTTATCAGACTTCATCGTTTTTCCCGATGCCCGTCGTGCTTGCAAGCACCGTGTCGGAAAGCGGTCAAACCAACATCGGTTCTTACTCGCTTTGTTTTCCGTATTATATCGCAGGCAAGAGTTATTACGCGATGATACTTGAAGTGCGCAACAGTTCAAATACCGCTCAAAACATTCTTCGCACGGGAAAAGTTACGCTCAATTTCATAACCGACGACAAAAAATATTTCAAAGAAGCGGTCAGACTTGGTTTTCCCGGCGATACGACGGAACAAAAAATGAAAGATTGCATTTTCACGCTCAAAGATTCGACTCTCGGCAGTTACCGTCCGCAAATTGTTCAGGAAGCGTATCAGGTGTTTGAATGCACGTGGGACAGTTCGCTCGAAGACGCATATCTGGATAAACCTGGTTGTCTTGAAGGCTATGAGCCGCCGTATCGCAATTTCAACGGAATTACGAGCAAATTCGGCGCTCACTTCA
>CALGEU010000305.1 GCA_937881285.1 uncultured Clostridia bacterium
GCAAGCGATGCCGTTGCCGCGATGACGGCTTTTGTTCTTGCTATTTAGCGCGTTTTAGATGCAATTCACGCATTCCTTCAACCTTATCGCAAATCTCTTTCAGATTGCAATGTGCGCAATCCACGAGTACGTTGTCGAGAATGTGGTTTAAGGCATCGAGAACTTCGGACGAACGGTCGGAAATTGCGTAAATAGGCGCAAAACCAACGGGAGCGTCGGCGATGAAAATCACGGTGACGGCAGACACGACGGAGCGCGCGAGATAACTTGCGATAATCGTGTTGCCAAGTTTCTGAAAACTCAATCCGTCTTTTAGTGCCTGCTTGCTTACGCGCACTTGTTCGCGTTTTGTGAGCGCAGACGCTCGCATCATAAAGCCCCTGACGTTGTCCTTGTATTTGGCATATTCAAGCGATTTTATCAAATCGAAAATCTTTTGTTCTTCATCGGGACTTTGTTTCAAAGAAATCAACACGATTTTTGCATAATTGCAATCGGCTTTGATGTCTTTGAGTTCCTTGCCGACGAGAATGGTTTCGCTTTTCAGGTCTACGTCGTCGGTTACGAGTGCCATACCGAGCGAGTCGAGATTGCTTCCGCCGAGTTCGTAAGCCGAATCGCGCATGAGCACGAGATCGCTTCTCTCCTGCGTCGGCAAAACGTCTTTTTCGTCAAAAGGAAACCTTTTGGACGACGTTCCGTCCAAAAGGCCGAGAATATCCTTTATATCGTTGTCGAATATGCCTATCATATCGTTTTTTCAAGCGCAATCACAGTTTGTGCGTACGCTCCATGTGGTCGTAGTGTTTTTTCATCTTGTGGTAGAACCAGTAGATGAATTTCATATCGAGATTGAACCAATAAATCGTGAACGTGAGAAGGAAGAACAACAATGCCGCTCCTGCCACGCATCCGATGACTATACCTGCGATAACTCCCGGTGTCATAATTCACTCCTTACGCTTTTGCCAAGCCTTTTTGTCTTGCGTATTCCGCCGCTCCGAGCGCGC
>CALGEU010000306.1 GCA_937881285.1 uncultured Clostridia bacterium
CTTCGGGTGTTAGCCGAAGTTTCTACATCCTTTTTTGCCATCGTTTTTCCCCTAGGGATTTCAATCATTATCGCTAATTACCGAAAAGGCGACTTTTTAGCCCTTTTCCGCGACCGCTCGGGCGCAGTACGTCCAGTACAG
Source organism: uncultured Clostridia bacterium (assembly GCA_937881285.1). Lineage (GTDB taxonomy): Bacteria > Bacillota > Clostridia > Christensenellales > CAG-917 > CAG-475. The sequence continues at coordinate 142 of CALGEU010000306.1, forward strand.
CATCCCTCACAGTCACGAAAAATTATCAAAAAATGCGCTCTTTTCGGTGCGAAGCATTTTTGCGGTGAAGAAATCGCCGTCTTGCGGTATGGTTTCTGCAAGGCAAACGACCGAAATCGTACTCAACGTACGTTGATGTGAGTTTAACACAGCAAAAACCGATTTATTCCCGCAAAAATAGTTAGCGATGACGAATGAAATCCCTTATTTATTTTACCCGTATCGCCGATAGTACAGCGTTTTGACGAAGTGTTCGCACGCTTGTCCTTTTCGGATGCGCCGAGTTCCGTCTGTTAAATTGTATTTTATCTGCAAAAGTCGATTTTTTATTGAGCATCACGCTCGTTGCGGCTGTTTTGAAAAGCGACGTCTTTCTTTCCCAACTTACCCACTTTTTATCTTCATCGACCGTTACATTCTTTTGAATACGGCACCGAAGTTTCTATTCTACATACTTGCGCATAGAAACCGTAGCAACCATTCTCTTTCCGTCGGGATTATCCTTTCTCCAGAACATTCGCTCGTATAACTTGTCGCGTTCCGGCGTTCTTTTATAGAACGTATCCTGACTTAAAATGAAGTTTTCGATAGTTTCATTCTTCTTAACTGCTATGAGCTGACGGACAATGTATCCTTTAGTACGATAAACATTCGTCGCCTCTGCCCATTTTCGATAAAGTTCCTTGTTTCTCACTTTCTTTTCTCCTTTCGGCTCAGCCGTATTTTTTTAAGATGCTTTTCATTGTGTCAAAATCTTTCCCGGTAAGATTTTTCAATAATCTATGCAACAGTTCGGTCTGATCTGCATTCATTTTATCGGATGAAACAATAAGTTTTGCTCCGTCCATAACGTGAACGCCGCCGCCCGTGCCTTTCGTGGTGTATATCGGGTACTCGAACGATAGCCGCTCTATATCGTATATAATCGTGCGTCTGCTCACGCCAAACTCGAACGCAAGATTGTCTATTATTTCATATCGTCTTACGTTCAAAGCTTCGATTATCGCTTTGCGTCTTTCGCTCGTCGTCAACCCGTTTCACCCCCTTCGCATCTTTGTGCCTTTAGTCTAAATCTCGAATGTGCAATATCCTTGCACATTGAAAAAAATATTTTTAATTTTTTTTACAATCTTTTTATTCCGCGCTTAATACGCGCATTTTCGCTGATAACACCTTGTTTTTTGCAATAAAAAAGACCTGACAAATAACCGGAACTTTTTTATT
>CALGEU010000307.1 GCA_937881285.1 uncultured Clostridia bacterium
GAAAACTCGTTTGGCGCAAAATAGATTTCCCTGCCGTCAATCTCAACGTCATCGCGTGCGCAACCGCAACTTGTCTTTTATACGGGCAAGCGTACGGATACGCCGCACTCGGCGTTTCGTTCGTCATCGCGGCCGCAATTTTCGCACTGTGTTTATGGCGTTTCGATATATTCAGAAAAGTATCCGTGGCATCTACTTTCGTCATCGGCGGACTTATGTTTGCTGCGTTCTTCACCGCATATTTTTCACCCGTCGGCATATCCAAACCGACGTGCTTCGTATATCTCACAGGGCTTACATCCTGCCTGTTGGGGGCGGCGGTATTCGGCGTTCACAAAAGATACGTGCATTGCATATTCCACTTCTTCGTGCTGGTAGGTCCGGTGTTGTTTTTGATTGCAACATATCTCCAAATTCTCGGCAAATAAAAACAAAAAACATATTTCTGCGACTTTTCGTATAAGGTAAAAACAACTCATACAGGCAATCTCGGATATATTCTTTTCTCAAAAGACACGAGCGTATGCATAAACACTTTATGCAACGAGTTGTAAAAAACAATCTAATAAAATACTCGTTTTAAGTCTATGATAATCTCACCAAATAGCACAACAGACGTTTAATACACACAAAAGCGACGTATAAACCGTCGCTTTTGCAATTTTATCGATATTCTATAATACTTTTTTCAAAACGATAAAAGCAAGACACGAAACCCCGTCAGATGCCGCACGCCTTTTCGATTATCGACTTTGCCAAGTCAAAGCAATCGATTTGAGCAGACTTTTCGATTTCGTTTCCGAGACGACCGCGCTCCCATTTTTCGAGCAACAAATCCCCCGAGAAAAAGAACGTAAAGAAATCACACCCGAGATAATCGCATATCGCCTGCAATCCGGAGCACTCCATCTCCACGCAAACGCAACCGTCCGCTTTGCGCCTAGCGATTTTATCGACGGTTTCCCGATAGATAGCGTCCGTCATCCAAGTTCTCCCAACGATTGTTTCTATCCCCATTGCCGCAAGAGTTTCTTCCACGAATTCGGCATTTTTGACGCGAATATAATCGGCAGGCATCAACAGATGATAAGAAAAACCTTCGTCGCGATACGCTTCCGTCGGAACGATAATTTTCTCTCTACACCTATCATCGAGAATACCGCACGAGCCGAACGATATAAACTTCGTCGCTCCCG
>CALGEU010000308.1 GCA_937881285.1 uncultured Clostridia bacterium
CGCCTTTGACGCTCTTTTTGAGCCAGTATATTGCTTTGTCTTTGTCTGCTGTCAGACCGTAATATCCGCACGCATACGCCATGCCGAGATTGTATTGAGCGGCGGCATTGCCGAGTTTGGCGGCTCGCTTGAAAAGTTTCAGAGCGGTTTTCTCGTCCTTTTCCAGTCCCAATTCGTCGCCGAGATACGCTTCCGCCATTCTTTCGATTGCATCGGGAAAATCCATTTCCATCGCCATCTGATAATAAAACAGCGCGTTTTTATAATCGGCTTTTTCGGTTTCGTAAATCGTTGCCATACACCAATAAAGACCGACAACATCTAACTCGCACTGCGCAAAACTATCGAGAGCGTCATCGAATTTGCCTTTTTTATAATAGTAATACCCTAAATCAAGCAATGCGTCGTCCTGACAAAGGTTCGCCGCCTTTTTGAGATAATGAATATACTTTTTCTCGTCGGGTTCAATCCCGTATAAACCTTCTTCGTATATACGTGCCTGCATATACAGGCTTTCGGGGTTGTTGTGAGTTACGCCGTCCGCCAAATAAGCCAACCCCTTTGCGTAATCGTGCGGAACGAATCTGTCGTTGAGATATACGTATGCCAAGTCGAAGTTTAGCGAATGGTCGCCGAGACTTAAACCTTTCTCGTACCATTCGACTGCTTTCGGAACATCTTGTAACGTTTCATCGTTCAGGTAGATAAAGCCGATTTTCTTTGCGATCTCCGTATCTCCGAGATAAAAAGCACGCTCGTAGTATTTCAGTGCGTTTTTGACGTTTTCGATCTCGGAATCTTCAATCGGCGTATTGAAATAATACAAATCGCCGAGAGATCTTGCCGCTGCCGCCACACCCAAATCGGAGGCTTTGGCGTAACACTCGATTGCTTTTTGAATATCGATTTTTACATAACCGGTTTCATAGCAAAATCCGAGACGGGCAAAACACTCCGCTTCGCCTTTGTTTGCGCCCTCCGTATAAGCGTCGAACGCTTTTTTGTATTGAGAGCGGTAGCCCCAAGTGTCGCCAAGAACAGTATATGCCAAAACGCCGTTGTCGACGGCTTTTTGATAGTACGTCGTTGCGGTTTTGAAATCGGCTTCGTCCATATACAAATCGCCTATAGAAACGTAGTATTTCGGTTTCTTGACTGCAAGTTGTTTATATTTTTCGATTTTTGTATTTAAAGTGTCCATTCTAACTCCTATTGTGATTTTCAAACCAAGCAAAATTGTGTTTTTGACAATACTCGAATGATTTAGGATTATAAAAGCCTTTTTCTTCGCCCAGTATCGGGGAAGAGCCAGTCGGCACATAGTTTATGCAATAATACTCAATTTTTTCGGGAGTTGAATACTCATATTTTTCATAAATAATCTGATTCGTTTTTACCATAAATTCTTCGATTACATCATTGTTTTCAAATCTTGTTACGACGATATAGTAACCGACGGCTTTGGTCATATCCGAAAAATAAGGAAACAGATATCGTAGAGCACCGACATAATGCGCGATATATATTACATCTACATTGTTATGATCGCCTGCAAAACACTCGATTTTATTTATTTTACCGTTTGATTTGTAGAATTTATTATAATATTTGCAGTTTTGTCTTATATTTTGTGACTCGCCGACCTTATATGTGTTCATCTCTGCACGACTTCTGAAACCACTTAAAATTCCCATCATATTTCTTTTTTTAGTGCAGATATAAGTTGTTTTTTCACTTTGTACGTTTGCCAAAGAGTACGAAAAATTTTCAAACGCATTTAATGTGTCTGTTATTAGGTTTTCCAAATATGCGTTTGTCGGTCGCTTGAGAGCAAGCTTTTCGATTTTATCGTTGGATTCTTTCATATTATCTTTTTATCGATTTGTTCGAGTGATAACAAATCGGTGCAGGGTGGATATGTTGCAATTTGCTTATAAAGTCACAAATAATATCATAGAGATTATCGTCCGTATACGCAAGTTTTTCAAGAACTACGTCTTCGTTCGATATTTGTCCGTCGTTGTATTGTTGCGCATATATCCCGCATTGCTTAATGTAGTTCATAATTGCGCTTATTTTTTCTTTTTCAGTTTCAGAAAAAATCGGTTGTTCAATCAATGATTGCTTT
>CALGEU010000309.1 GCA_937881285.1 uncultured Clostridia bacterium
TCCAACTCGTCGGCAGGTATGAGTTTCAAGGAAATGTTCCGCGAACTCAAAAACAACAAAATGCTTCTCATAGTGTTCGGCACTTACATTCTCGGCTTCGGCAGAAATATAGGTCTCGGCATCGCGGTGCAGGCAACCTGTATTCTTATCCGTGACGGTATCGACCTTTCATTTATCGGAATGGGTACGCTGTACGGCGACGCGTGCAGTTGGGCAATCGGCATAACTTCGGCAATTTCAAGCATGGTTACGATCGTTCTCAACCCCGTCATCAACAAGAAAATCGGCGAGAAAAAGTATTTCATCATTGCAGGTTTTTACGGCTTTGCGGTCACGCTCATATCCACGCTTGCGTATGTGTTCACGCCGGACGGCGGCTTCGGCAGAAGCATTTGGGCAATCTGGATTTATCAATTCTTCCTTGGCTTCGCATACGGCCCGAACGGATATTTGCCTATGGTCATGACGGCGGACATTGTCGACTATCAAGAATGGAAGACGGGCAAACGCACAGAAGGCACGCAATTCGCAATCCTTTCTATGTCAAACAAACTCTCCAACGCACTCTCCGTTTCGCTGGGCATTCTGTTTATCGGAGTTATCGGCTACAACGCCGCAACTTACGCGCAAGTGTCGTCCGTCGGCGCACAAGGCAGTGCGGAAAACCTTGCTTCCATTGCAGGTTATATCACGCGCGGTATGCAAAACAAAGCGTGGATTATCTATTTCTTGCTTCCGGGACTTTGCATGCTTGCAAGTTCGCTCCTTATGTTCTTCTACAAGATAGACGGCAAGACCAAAGTGCAGATGAGAGAAGAACTCGCCGCACGCAGAGCGGTGGAACATGCCGAAATTTCGTCTGAAAACGAAACGTCGGGAAGTGCGGAATGTACCGATTGCTGCAAGACTTGCGAGAGCGTTTGCGACGATAAGTGCGTTGAAAGTTGTGACGAGTGCGGCAAAACGCTCGATGAAATCACCGCAGAAAACCTTGAAAGAGAACTCGAAGAAGTTTCTGACGACGGTAACGGCGAAAAAGAATAATCACACAAAATAAAACGTAATAGAAAAAACGCTCGATCGAGCGTCTTTTTCGTTGTGAAAATATAAGAGTAAATCGTTTGAACGGCGTATTGCATACGATTTTTTTCGTTTGCAAACGCACGTAACGACGGTTGTATTATCGGTTTATGCGCAGGTCTTTTCCGTTCATCTCGATGATTTTCGAGTGCTGTTTGTGGCTGAGTCGAGAGTATATGCGCTCGCCGTAGCGGAAGAGTATTCCGTCGGTGTCGAGATTCGTCGTAATCACCATTGCACGACCTTTCGTTTGTCTCTCTTCGATGACGAGAAGAAGATATTCAACGGTCACGTTTTTGAGCATAGGCTCTGTGCCCAAATCGTCGATAAGAAGCAAGTCGGCGGTGATGACGTCGTGAATGAGAGCGTTGCGCTCGGCAATCGGCGAAGTGTGAATTTTGAGCATAAGAGAATTGAACTCGTATGCGCTCATGATTTTTGCGGCGTATCCTTTTTCCACGACCGCTCTTGCGATTGCGCTTGCAAGGCAAGTCTTGCCCGTGCCGACTCCGCCCGAAAAGACAATCGTCGAACACTCTGATTTCGGAAACTTCTCAACGTATTTTTGCATTGCGGCATACAACGTCGCAAGACTCTTTCTTTGCGTTTCGTCCTTTACTTTTTCAAGGTCGCAATCGGCAAAAGAAAACTTTGCGCGAACGTCGATATCGCACGCCTTTTTAAGATTTGCGATATACTCGTCAAAGATACATTTGCAAGGCTTTCCGTTGACGCTTCCCGCGTCGTTGCATATAGGGCATATCGGACGATATTCAAACTCTTTTTCGTCAAATCCGTATTTTTTCAATGCGTTTTGATACGTTAAACGCGCGTTTTCGACAATTTTGTCGTGATTTGCGTCGTCCGTGTTTGAAAACGCGGCGTTTGCGTAAGCGCTTTGTGCGCGCGAAATTTCGTCAATGTAAAGAGCCGCTTCGGCACGTCTTTGAGCCGCCGCTTTTGCCCTTTCGATTTTTAGCGCGTGTTCTTTTTGCGTTTTTTGAAAAACTCTTTTTCTCATATCACCACTCGATGTCTTTTAGGCTGTCGATGCTCGTTATCACCGACTGCAATTCTTCGTGAGAATACTCTCTTTCTTCAAACGTCTTTTCGTGCGTTTTGTTGTCGGTCTTCGGTGCAAATTTCTTTGCTTGCTCGACGCTCGTCACGCCGTTCGATTTATATTGCGACAGAAGTTGATTGATGTAGGGCGTGGGGTAGGTTTTGCCGACCGCTTGCTCTGCCGCGTACAAAATCACGTCGTCGTCAAAGCCCCAAGTTACGCTCCAGGTGTGGTAGTACTCTCTGTCCGTTCCCGTCACCGAGCGCGAGCGTCCCGTCTTTTCGATTATCTTCTTTATCTTGCCGTCAAGCGCGATTTGAGACGAGATATATTCGTCTATGCTGTCCGCCGTCAGCAAGCCTTGTTTGTAGAATTTTTCAACGACGTTGTTCATGCCGTCGAGCGTGCGCACGTTGCCCACGAAACAGTTGTGCGCGATTTTTTTGAGTGCTTCGTCTTCAAAGCCTTTTGCCGTCCAGGGGACGATATACACTTCGATTTCGTGCTCGAAAGACTCGTAGTATACGCCGAGATTTTTGTTGATTGCGATCGCAAGGTCTTTAAGGCGTTCGCGATGCGCCTGATAGTCGAGCATCTCTTCCGCCGTGAATATCGAAAGACGATAGAATTCGTCGAGTTTCTGGTCGAGTTTTTTGAAAGTCTTCGTGCCTTTGAGCGTTTTTGCGGCGGTGAGCACGGCGTCGAGTTCGTATCCCCACGATCTCGTCCATTTGAGCAGCATTTGCTTTTCTTCAAGTTCCGCTCCGCCTTTTCTTTGAAGCGCGGCAAGCACTTTCTGCATTTCGCCCGATTG
>CALGEU010000310.1 GCA_937881285.1 uncultured Clostridia bacterium
GTTTTCGACGGTTGGTTTGAAAACGGAAAGAAAGTAGAAAGCATAAATGCAGAAAGATGTGAAAACGTTTTCGTGTGCGCAAAGTGGACGGCAGTCGAATATTCCATTGCATACGACCTTGACGACGGAACTTTTGACGAAGAATTGACGGTGAAGTATAACGTTGAAAGCGACGATATTATTCTGCCCGTTTTGAGCAAAGACGGATACAAATTCGTCGGTTGGTTCATAGGTGAGAAGAAGATTGAGAAAATTGCAAAAGGCAGTCACGGAGACTTGAAGATTTCGGCAAAATGGAGCAAGGCAACATACACGGTCGAATACGTTTGCGACGGCACGCACGACAATGAGACGGAACTGTCTGCCGATGAAGAATACGTGCTTAAAGACGCAACGAAACTCGGTTATTCCTTTGACGGTTGGTATCTTGACGAGACGTATGAAAACAGAATTTTCACTCTCGCGTCAAGCGGCGAAAACGTGAAAGTCTTTGCAAAATTCTCACCTGTCACGTATACGATAACATACGATTACGACGGTGGTGAAGGCATTGAAAATCAACCGACGTACACGATTGAAAGCGAAGATATTATATTGAATCCGGCAAGCAAAAACGGGTTCGAATTCTTGGGTTGGTTCAATGGTGAAGACAAAATCGAAGTGATAAAGAAAGGAAGTTTCGGAGATATTTCGCTTGTTGCAAAGTGGCTTGAAAAATCGCCGTTCGTTGTTGAAAACGGAGTGGTAAAAGAGTATACGGGAAGCGATTTGCACGTAATCGTGCCCGAAAACGTCGGCGGTGAAAGAATAACCGCAATAGACGCAAATTTGTTCCAAAACATAGCAAACAGTGTGGAAATCATTGAAATTCAAGCAAAAATTGAAATACTTCCGCAATCAGTATTCTTTAATTTGGCAAAATTGAGAATAGTTTTGCTTCCTGACAGTATAACCGAGATGCCTGCAAAACTCTTCAAAGATTGCATTTCGCTTGAAGAAGTCACGTTGCCTTTTGTCGGCAACGTCAGATATGACGCAGATGAATTTGCACAGTCCGACAAGGCTGTTTTTACATTCTCGTATATCTTTGGCGATATACAAGACGTGACGTTGGGCAACTTGATTGCTCTTAACAAAATACGCTATGTCAAAAGCGGAGAGATTGAAAAAACTTTGGTTGAAGAAAAGCACTACGTTCCCGTGTCTTTGAAGAAAGTCACGGTGCTTGGCGGCGATGTTTTCGATTATGCTTTCAAAGATTGCGTCGGCATAGAAGAGATTGTTATCGGCGGAAACGGAAAGAGTGTGGGGGTTCAAGCGTTTGCAAAATGCTACGATCTAAAACGCATCGAATTTGCAGAAAGCTATGTCAACTTCGGCGCATCGTGTTTTTCGGCGATTGCAAATCCTGCCGAGATCTTCGTGCGCAATGCGGCGCAAAAATCCGCAATCGACAATTTGGCTTTTGACGGCATAACGGTCAAAATGGCAAACTCGGTTGCGTAATGCGCGCGAGTGTGGTATAAGAGAAGTATGAACGCATTGACCATAGTACACGAAACTATAAAAAGAGTTGTGAGAGACGGAGACATTTGCATCGACGCGACGGCAGGGCGCGGATACGACACGGCGTTTTTGTGCGAACTCGTCGGCAAAAACGGAAAAGTCATTGCAATGGACATTCAGCAAGATGCCGTTGACAGCACAAACGCATTGCTTGAAAGCAAAGGACTTTGCGCACAAGTCGTTCTCGATTCTCACGCAAACATGGCAAAGTATGCCGAAAAAGCAAGCGTCAGATGTATAGTTTTCAATCTCGGATATTTGCCGAAAGGAAATCACGGTATATACACTCATTTCGAATCGACGAAACAGGCTATCGAATCGGGGTTGGAACTTCTTGAAAGGGGCGGTCTGATGTGCGTTTCGGTATACTACGGCGGAGACAGCGGATACGAAGAAAAAGACGCGCTTTTGCCGTGGCTGAAAACTCTCGACGACGAAAAGTATCAGGTGCTTGCGACTTTCTTCTACAACTGGAAGAAAGACCCGCCCATTCCGATTTTTATAATCAAGAATTGAACGAAACGAAAATATAGCGACAGATAGCCGAAAACAAGGTGAAATATGGATAATAAGAAATACAATATATTGTTCGTTTGCTCGTCAAACGTGTGCAGAAGCCCGTATTGCGAATTTATGCTCAGACGAATGATAGAAAACGACGACGTGCTTCGCGGCAAGGTGGAAGTCAAATCTTCTGCGGTTTTCAACAAATCTAAACGCATATTCCCCAAAGCGGTTGATATATTGAAGCGCG
>CALGEU010000311.1 GCA_937881285.1 uncultured Clostridia bacterium
CATCGAAAACAATGCATTTTTTCAAAAGATTCACTGCCGTCTTCGTCATTTGAATTTGAAAAAATAAATTCTTTCGATTTCGATATACGACTTGACGGCAAGACGGTTAAAATCATTTTTGACAGTGAGCCTATATATGAATACCATATATTCAAAAATCAATTCGGCGGCGAAGAACTTGTTTGTGTATTAAACGGCAACGGCGATACGATTCGCTTCACCGATACGTTGATTTTTCCGTCGCCATGCTCTTATAAGTTGCGATGTACGATAAAAAACAATCAAAACGTGAATTTGGAAGTCGAAAAAACGGTTTACCCAGATTATAGCGATTTTTATTATGACTGAAAGATATAAATTTCTATGGCATTATTAAGCGATAATATAGATTGTTAAAATCACGATAAAAGACAGAACTTTAACAACTTATTATCGAAAAATCGAATAAATCATACAAAAAGTCCGCAACATGCGGGCTTTTGAATTGCAATAATTTGTGATTATTTTTGCCTAATAATCGTCAGACAATTTCGATACCTTCGATTGCTTTTTGCACGAGTGCGTCGATGTCCATTGCTTTTTCCGCTTCTCTGACCTTGTCGAGCTTCGGGTGAATTGACGGGTTCTTAGGCAGGAAAATCGTGCAACAATCTTCAAACGGCTCTATCGACGTTTCGTAAGTGCCGATTTTGCGCGCAAGATTCATCGTTTCTTCTTTGTCGAACGCAACGAGCGGACGGAAAATCGGAAGTCCTGCGCAATCTTCAGTTGACGTCATACTTTCAACCGTTTGTGACGCGACTTGACCGAGACTCTCGCCTGTGATTATTGCTTTGCATTCCGCATTGTTTGCGACAATCGTTGCTATGCGCATCATAAATCTGCGCATAATGGTTATCATAAACTCTGCCGGGCAAAGTCTGTGAATTTCCATTTGTATTTCCGTGAACGGAACGATATAAAGTTTTATATCCGTCGCATATTTTTCGACTATGTTGCGAAGTTCGATGACCTTTTCTTTCGCGCGTTCGCTTGTGTACGGCGGCGAGCAGAAATGTATTGCGCAAAGTTTCATTCCGCGTTTTGCCATCATATATGCAGCAACGGGAGAATCGATGCCGCCCGAAAGGAGCAGCATTCCCTTGCTCGAACAGCCGACGGGAAGACCGCCTGCCCCCATAATTACGTCAAGGAAAACGTATGAATAGCCGCTTTCGCGAATATCCACGGAAAAATCGTAATCGAAATGCGTCAAATCGACCTTGAAATGTGTGTATTTGAGCACGACTCCGCCGAGTTCCCCTGCAATTTCGTATGACGCTTTGGGTATTCTCTTGTCCGCACGCTTGACTGTGACTCTGAATTTTGCGTCTTTGAGATTGCAATCTTCTTCGGCTCGAACGGCAAGTTCTTTCAAACATTCTTTTATATCGCAAAAACCTTCTTCCGCTTTTGTCTCCACTTTGAATGCAACCGACAAAGAATATATACCGAAGACTTTTTTGAGTCTGTCTACTATTTCGTCTTCGTCGTCAACGTCGTAATTTTCGACGAAATATCTGCCTTGCGAGCGTTTGAAATCGAATTTCAAATCACCGAGCGAGTGCTTGATGTTTTTGATGAGAAGGCTCTCGAAATAATCTCTGTTTTTTCCTTTGAGAAAAATCTCTCCGTATCTGATGATGATGACTTTTTCCATTATCTATCCTTATGTTTTGCTTATTTTCTTTGGTTATACGCGTTTATATCCCGTCAGTTTTTCAAGGCTCGATTTGATTCTTTCGACTATGAAATCTATGTCGTTTTCGTCGTTTTCGTACGATATACTGAAACGGATTATACCGTCTTTATGATTTTCGTCAAGACCGAGAAGAGATTTGAATCTCGATTCGTGATGTGACGAACACGCAGATCCTATTCCGACGAGTATTCCGTCATCTTCTATATCGTGAAGAAGCACTTCTCCGCGCACGTCTTTGAATGCAACCGTCAGAATGTTCGGCGCGAAGTTTTCATCGCCCGATATTATCTGCACGTCGCCAATTTCTGAAAGCAATTTTTCTTTGAGTTGCGCTTTGAAAGCGGATTTTTTTGCAAAATCGTTATCGAAATTTTGCATACAGATTTCAACCGCTTTTGCGAAGCCGAGTATACACGGTGCGTTTTCCGTCCCTGACCTAAACCCTTTTTCTTGTCCGCCACCGTAGATAAGCGGTTTGATAGGCGTGCCTTTTTTGACGTAAAGCGCGCCGATACCTTTCGGTCCGTGAATTTTGTGTGCGGAAATCGTGTATAAATCAACGCCGAGAGTGCGAAGATT
>CALGEU010000312.1 GCA_937881285.1 uncultured Clostridia bacterium
GCCATCGTTTCGGGCGCACCCTACACTCCGTTTCACAAACCGACATCGTTTTAGATTTCGATATTTTTTTATCTGTATTTGATTCTATACTATATTTCAGACTTTGTCAACCGTCAGAATGCAAATAGCAAGGTGAAACCGAGCATACAACTGCGCTTGAAAATCGGCATATACGTTCCGTCAATCTCTTCGTCGGTGAGATTGGAATCGCTTATGTTCATCGCGGCAAGTTGTTTGATTGCGGCTTTCATATCCGAATTTTCGGCATAATAGTCTTCGACAAACGCTTTCAAATCGTTTTCAACTTTAACCATACAAGCGGCGATTTTTCTGTTGACCGCTTCAAGTCCCGTCGTGACGTAGTAGTTGTACCACTGCTCCGTCTGCGTATTGACGTTGTAGTTGTTGCTCTGTCCTTCCGAAAGGAACGAATCGAATCCGCAAATGCTTGCCTGCATTGCAAGTTGGCTCGTCGTGGCTTCTCCTTTTGTGTATTTTTGATACGTTTCCTTGAACGTATCGAAACCTTTGTTGAAGAAAAGCACCGTGGACGCAACCGTCGCAAGCGTGTCTTCATCCATAACGTCCTTGTGAGACACGTTCCATTTCCCTGCGTCGTCGCCTTCTATCGATTCTATGAGCGACGAGAAATTCAACGCAAGGTCGAGTGCGAAAATCGGAGTTGCTTTCTGATACTCTTCAACGCCTTGCGCTCCCATTTTTTCTATAACCGCAACGAGTTGTTCTTTGGTGAAAGAATCCCCCGATAAAATGCCGTCAACCGCTCTTGCGGCAAGAATCGCTTTGTTTACGGTCGAAGTCTTGCTTTCGAGCGTGGCAGACGATTTTGCAACCGCGATGAAATCTTCAAGGAAACTCTCGTTTGCAAGCACGTCTCCGCCCGCAATCACCACGTCGCAAACACTCGGGATGACGTCAACGACCATATATGCGTATTTCGCGTATTTGACGATTTGTGCGTATACGCTCGAAGAAATCGCGTTTGAGTCGAATTTGTCAATGACGAGTCCGAGCGCAACGTTGAGTTTTGCAACGCTTTGCTCGTCAAGCGAATTAGAAAGCGACGTTACGTTTGAAAGAAGAGAATTGACGAGAGTTTGCAACTCGCTTTCGCTTATAGATCCGAGCGCGCCGCTTCCGTCAAACAATTTTAAATACAAGTCGTCTGTTATTGTGTTGATTGACATGTTGTATGCAAACGAAACGAGCATGCTCATAGGCTGTTTTGCCTGTTCGAATGCGGAAAGCATATCCTGCTTTTCCTGCTCGGTCGGCGCAAAGTTTTGTATTGCAACGTCTGTGGACACGATTGCGTCCGCAACGTTTTTAAGCGCGGAATCCGTCGTCGTCAGGTCTTTTCTCATTTCTTCGCGCACCGACACCAGTCTGTCTCGCATATCAGAAAGCGTTTTCGCTCCGTCGGACACGAGCGCGCAAAGAAGGTCGTAGGTGAGATTTGCAACGTCGTTCGGAGTAAAACCGACTTGTTTGAGAAGCGGAATAAGCAATTCTGCATTAGATGCGAAATCGGAAAGCAGCGTTTTGCCGTCGTTTGAAGAGAGTGCGTTTGCCAAAGCGGTTATTTTGCCCGTTTGCAATGCGGAATTTTCAAGAACGGAACAAATAAGCCCGGTCCAACTTCTCGTCATCACGTAATCTCCGGGATTTTGAACGTTTGCTGCCGCTTCGTCGGACATATTCCACTCCCACGAAGAGTTGACGCCCGTCGTGAAAGCCGCTCCGACGTCGTTTGCCGCCTGCTGTCTTTTTGCCTTTTCGTCGTTGCCATTTTTGTGACACGCGCAAAGAGAAATCGTCAAACAAACGACAAGCAAACACGCAATCAGAATTGTCAGTTTTTCTTTCTTCATTTTCTCACCGTATACGAGCGTTCTCACGCCTTTTTAACATTATATCCTTTTTTGAAATTCAGCGCAAGCGGCACGATCGTGTACGCTCCGCACATCGCAATGCCGGTCACGAACACCACCCACGTTCTGTACATAAAATCGAAGTACAGTCCAAACAGTCGCAACGCGTGGATAAGACTTGCCGTCAACACCGCCGACGATACGACCGAAAGCGCAAGCGCAACTGCGGCAATCACGGCATACTCGCAAACTTCCGCTCCGAGCAACATATTTTTTGACATACCCGCATTAAGGAGTGCGGTGCGTGCTTTCTTCGCTCCGCCCCTACCTATGAGTGCGCTCGCCACAGTCACCGCAAATATGAATATCGCAACCACGACCGCAAGCGTGCCTATAAGGTCGAACACGGACTGCATACTTTCCATATCCCACCTGAACGCGTCTAGTGCGGATATGACGTAATAGTTTTTGTCCGCCCATTTTTCGCGAAGCGCTCCGACGGTTCTTTGCATATCCGTTCCGTCCGACACGATAAGCACCGTGTCTATTTGCTTTGAAAACACTCTTTCAAGCACGTCGCTCGACGTCACGATATAGTTGCCGCTGAACAACTCGTGTTTGAGTATTCCGCCGACTACAACCGTTCTCGTCACGTCACCGACGGTCATTTCAATGGTATCCCCTTCGTCTATTCCGTACAACGTTTTCAACGCATAATCAACAAAAACGTAGTCTTTATCCGACGAAATGCGCTCATAAACCGTCTCTTTCGGTGTCATAAACTCAAAATCGACCATATTTATTATATCGGCAGAGCCAAGCACGTTCATAGTCTTGTCGTTGCCCCGGGCTTTCACAGTACATTGTCCCCACACCATTTTCGTCGCGTCTTTGACGCCTTGAGAAGACTTAAAATCTTCTGCGTTCACGTCGAAGCGCACGTTGGATACGAACGCCATATTTTCAAATTCTTTAACGTACGAAGAGAATATGCTCGTAGTCAGCGACCACGCCATAAACAGCATCACGCTCACGGTTACTCCCACCGTAAGCATTGACACCGAGCGGGTGAAACGCTTTTCTCTTTGCACGTCGAGACCTGCGATTCTCATTGACGGAGACGAAGTTTTTGCAAGCCCTTTTCCTGCGAGTTTAACGAGCGGCACACATCCCGTCGCAACCGTGCAAAGTGCAAATACCATGCTAAACACGGCGGCGTACGCCGTTGCCGCAGGCACGCAGAATTCTATTATAAGGCACACAATCGTCAGCGCAAGAAACACAGGCGCAATCCATTTCGTCCACGCGGCGTTTTTCTTCAAATCGAGTTGATTTTCTCTGACCGTTCCCTTGAACGCACGCGCCACGAGGATAAGAGAACTTGCCATTGCGCTCACAAATCCTATCGCGCCCGAAAGGAAAAAATACAGTGCGTTGACGCCGAAAGTTACGCTTGACGAAAGAGTTATCTTCAAAAGTCCCACGAAAACTCCGACCGCAAGAGCCGAACCTATAAGTGCGCCGAGCACGGATATGATGAAACTTTCAATGGCAAACAGCCCGAAAATTTGTCTTTTGGTTGCGCCTATCACGGTGAGTTTCGAGATAAAAGTTTTCTTTTCGCTCTCGCTCATAAGGAACAAAATCACGATTACCGCAACACCGAGAAGCAAGACCGCTCCGCCTGCAAGCACCACGGGCGCGGTGAGCGACGACGTCTTTTCTTCAACGTACGCGCCGTCTCTCGACGCTTTAACAAGCATCGTCGAATATCTCTCTATCCCCTTGATTTTTTCAATAACCGTATTGACGTTTGCACCGTCTTTCAGCGACAAATATATCTCGTTGCAGAACTCGTTTGCGCTGACCGGCAGCACGAGTTTTGACGCATTGCTCGTGACGCATACGAAACGATACGGCGAATCGTCAAGGAAATATCCGCTTTGCTCGGCAATCGCTCCGACGTAAAAACTCACTTCGTTCGTCCCGAGTTTAAGACGCACGTTGTCTCCGACGTTCAATCCAAAATGCTCCGCCGCCGCTTTTGACACGACGATATTATCTTCGTTTGCGCCGCTTTCCATTCCCGACAAATCGCCGTAAGCAACGTCGATTTTTTGAAGAGTCTGCAACTGACTTGCAACGAACGCACGCACCGAAACGTACTCGTCTTTATACAATGCGTAAAGATTGAGCGACGGCACGATGTCTTTCACTTCTTCTATATTTTTGAGCGGCTCGGCAACCGTCGTTATTCGGTCGCTGTTGCTGTTTGTTGAAATGACTATATCGCTGTTTCCCGCCGCCGACGTCTCGGTCTCGTAAATATAATCGAAAACCGCACCCTTAAACGAAATCATACAAAAAATCATTGCGACGGCAATCGCCACGGCAAGTATCGTGGCAACGGTTCGCAACGGTTTTGCGTTTAAGTTTTTGAATGCGAGTTTCAACATATCGTTCGTTTTATGCTTTCAGTTTTCGGTTTCCCGTATCTTTCAACGAAATTATACCATCACTCCGTATATCAATCGAAGCGACGCCTTTTTATTACGGTCTTTTGCGTATTATGCAAGCACGCCGTCTTCCATTCTCACGATTCTCGACGCATACTCTGCGTGAGCCTGCGAGTGCGTGACCATAACAAGCGCGACTTTTCTTGTTTGATTTATGTCTTTGAGAAGTTCCATAACCTGCCTGCCGCGTTCCTTATCGAGACTTCCCGTCGGTTCGTCAAGGAAAATCACTTTAGGGTCGGTGACCAACGCTCTTGCGATTGCGACTCTCTGTTGTTCGCCGCCCGATAACTGTCTCGGATACGCTTTTGCACGTTCTTTTATGCCGAGATATTCAAGAATTTCTTCAACTTTGTCTTTATATTCGCTCTCTTTTTTCTTATCCAGCACAAGCGGAAGCGTGACGTTTTCCCACACGGTGAGATTCGGCACGAGATTGTCGAATTGATACACGAAAGAAAAATCTTCTCTGCGCATACGAGCAAGTTCGTCGTCCGAAACGTCTGCAAGGTCGCGCCCGAGAAGTTCAACCTTTCCGTCCGTCGCCTTATCTATTCCTGCGAGAATATACAAAAACGTGGATTTACCCGAGCCAGACTCACCCACTATCGCTACGAATTCTCCTTCCGAAAGCGTAAGGTCAACGCCTTTGAGCACCTGCGTCTCGACTTCTCCCGTGACAAAAGTCTTTTTTACGGTTTGCGCCTTTATAACTTCTTGCATAATTCACTCCTGTGCGTATACGCGCACGTGCGCCCATACATACTTGAATTATATCATAATATAACTTATAAAACAATCCCGAATTTTATCGTCGGCTTTATTTTAACTTCTCTTACATATTCTCGCAAAATACTTCACTTTTTCAAAAACCGAGCGGAACATAAAAAATGGCGCATAAAACGCATACGCTTGAAAAATCGCTTAATTCGGGATATAATGTGTTTATGAAAAAATTTGAACAAGGCACGATTGAATACGCGATACAAAATCTATGCGGAGAGAGAAAACCCCGTCTGCTTTTGCATGCGTGTTGCGGTCCGTGTTCCACAAGCGTTCTTGAATATCTGACGCCGCATTTTGACGTGACGGTTTTCTATTACAACCCAAATATTATGCCGAAAGAAGAGTTTATTAGGCGTAAAAACGCACTTAAAGACGTGATCTCGCATTTTGACAACGTAACGCTCATATCGCCAGACCAAGACGTAAACGAATATCTTGCGGTGGTAAAAGGACGTGAACAAGACGCGGAAGGCGGCGCAAGATGTTCTCTTTGTTTTGAGTTGCGCCTTTCAAAAACTGCAGAATACTTTGCCGCACACAAATCGGATTTCGACTATTTTGCGACGACGCTCACCGTATCTCCGCACAAAA
>CALGEU010000313.1 GCA_937881285.1 uncultured Clostridia bacterium
CCGACAGGAGCGTAATAAAGTCCCGTCATACGCGGCTTGCCGACCACTCTCGTTATCGTGTGGCTGTATTTAATCGGAATATTGTAGTCGTCAAGGCATTGAACGATGTTTCGTTTAAGTCCGCTCGAGAACGGCATAAGTTCGAGAACGAGTTTTACGTTTGCGCCTTCGGTGGTCATACGGCGAGCCATGATAAGTCCGATGTCACCGCTGCCGAGAATGACGACGTCTTTGCCGACGAGATATCCGTCAAGGTTGCAAATCTTTTGCGCCATACCTGCGGTGTACACGCCTGCAGGACGAGTGCCGGGAAGCGCGATTGCGCCTGCGGTGCGTTCTCTGCATCCCATTGCAAGCACGATTGCGCCTGCCTTTATAGCGCAATAGCCGTGGCTTGGCGACAACACGTTGACGGTCTTATCTTCGGATAGCGACAAAACCATGCTTTCGAGCATAACGTCGATGTCTTCGCTCTCCACCATTTTTCTGAAACGGTCGGCGTATTCGGGTCCCGTCATCTCTTCGCCGAAATAGTGCAAACCGAAGCCCTGATGGATGCATTGATTGAGAATTCCGCCCAAACGCACGTCACGTTCGAGAATGAGTGTTTTTGCGCCTTGCTTTCTTGAAGCGAGAGCCGCCGCCATACCTGCAGGGCCGCCGCCGATAATCACAACGTCATAATTGAGAGTATTCATCTTTGCACCCCCTTAACCTTGTAGCAAGCGATATTTGAGTCTTCTCCGCCGCCCTTTCTGACTTTGTCAAGCGGTATATTCAGTTCGCGCGAAATGATTTCCATAACTCTCGGTCCGCAGAAACCGCCCTGACATCTTCCCATACCTGCGCGTGTGCGGCGTTTCACCGCGTCAACCGTAGTTGCGGGAACGGGAGAATGAATTGCGCGCACGATTTCCGCTTCCGTCACCTTTTCGCAACGGCATACGATTCTTCCCCACGCTTCGTCTTCTTTTACGAGCGCGTTGATTTCGTTTGCGCTTATCTCCGTAAGTCTTGGGAATTTTTCGACTTCGGTTATATATTCCGCTTTCTTCTTTGCGCCGATTTCTTCGGTTATCGCTTTTACGAGATATTCTGCTATTGCAGGAGCGGATGTAAGCCCCGGAGAGCAAATGCCTATTGCGGTATAGAAATTTTCTGCCTTTTCGGATTTTCCGACTATAAAGTCGTGTCCTATTATCGTGCGAAGTCCCGAATACACTCTTATGCACTTATTGTACGCAGGAGTTTTGTAGGAAAGCGTAACGCTCTTTCTCAATATATCGAGAGAGTCGAGCGAACTTGCCGTATCGTCGGGGTCCGTAGTGTCTATCGCAGTCGGTCCGTATATTACGTTTCCGTCCGCGGTCGGTGCAACGAGCACGCCTTTGCCTGCCGCCGTGGGCAGTTGGAATATCACGGTGTGTACGTTCTTTCTTTCCGTGTTGTCGAGAACGAAATAATCTCCGCGACGATAAGTCGTTTCGTAATGCTCCGCACCAGCCATATCGTTCACGTTTGCGCCGTACGCTCCTGCGCAGTTGACGATATAGTCGCACTCGAAGTCTCCTGCACTCGTATGAACGGTGTATACACTGTCCTTTCTTTCTATACCAACGACTTCCGCTTCGAGTTTGACCTGCGCGCCGTTTCTCACCGCTCTGTCCGCATACGCAATGCAGAGTTGATAAGGCGACACGATACCCGCACTCGGCGCATAAAGGCTGAATTCTATATCGTCGGCAACGTTCGGTTCGAGTTCGCGAGTTTTTTCTTTGTCCCAAATCTCGACGTAAACGCCGTTTGCATGGGCTTTCTCTTTGAGAATTTCAAGTCCTTTAACCTGCTCTTTCGTCGCAACGACGATAGAACCGCATTGATGATGGGGCACGTCGAGTTCTTTCACGTCCTGCCACATCAATTTGTTGCCTTCAACGTTGAACAACGCCTTTTGCGTGTTCGGGTCGCAGTCGTAGCCTGCGTGAACGATACCGCTGTTTGCTCGCGTTGAAAAAGACGCAACGTCGTCCTGCTTTTCGAGAAGCAAAACGTCAAGGTCGTATCTTGCGAGTCTGTCAAGCACCGCAGTGCCCACGATACCGCCGCCGATGACGATACAATCGTATTTCATTTTATCTCCTGTTTCGTTTTCTTCGGACTGAGTTTAATATCCGCTAAAACGTCGTTCGGGTTGAACGACGTCAACCCGAAAAAAATTTGTTATTCAGTTTTGGTTGTCTTACTTGATATTGAATTTTTTCTTGTAAGACTCAAGGTTGTCCTTGATGATGAGTTCCGCAAACTCTCTGTTCTTCACCTGGAAAACAGTTGTTTGTTTGCCTTCGAGTTGTTTGTAAACTCTGAAGAAGTGCGACATCTCTTCCATTATGTGAGACGGGAGTTCTTCTATTTCCTTATACGTGTTCCACGTCGGGTCTTTGAAAGGAATTGCGATAATCTTGTAGTCCATTTCACCGCTGTCCTGCATCATCATGACGCCTATGGGATAGCATCTTACGAGCGCAAGCGGAACGATAGGTTCGGAGCAAAGAACGAGAACGTCGAGCGGGTCGTTGTCTTCGCTGTACGTGCGCGGAATAAAACCGTAGTTTGCAGGATAGTGTGTGGACGTATACAAAACTCTGTCCAATATCAAAGAACCCGTCGCTTTGTCGAGTTCGTATTTATTCTTGCTTCCTTTTGAAATTTCGATACACGCCAAAAAGTCCGTGGGCGTGATTCTTGACGGGTCAACGTCGTGCCAAATACTCATTTGTGGCTTCTCCATATACTTTTATTTCTTACTTGATGCAATTATATTATTTATACTCGCAAAAGTCAATAATGATTGCGAATAATTGTACGAATGTGCAAATAAAAGCACCGAAAATCCGATTTTCGGTTTTTATAGACGGATTGCAACCGAAAAAGCGAATTAAACTTTCTTACGGGCGGCGTTTCGGTTTACTTGAAAAACAAATTGTGATAAACTACGTTTTATTCTATAAAATCTCGTGCGCACTGCGCACACACGGAACGAAATGACGAAACTTCTGAAATATCTTCAAGGTTACTGGGGCAAAACAATTTGCGGACCTTTCTTCAAACTCATAGAAGCGGTCTTCGAATTGTTTACGCCTATCGTGGTTGCCTGGATAATCGACAACGCTATTCCAATGGGACAGGCAGGCGATTTCAAAGGACTTATTTACGGCGGACTGATTATTCTCGCGCTCGGCGTGTTCGGGCTTGCTTTCTCGCTCACCGCTCAATTCTTTGCGTCGCGCGCTTCGCTCGGCTTCGGCACGAACCTGCGAAGAGACCTGTACGCTCACATCAACACGTTCTCTTATTCCGAACTCGACAAATTTTCCACCACTTCTCTCATCACGAGACTGACGGCTGACGTCAATCAATGCCAACAAGGCGTGGCGATGTTCATTCGTCTCGTTCTTCGCGCTCCGTTCATTGCAGTTGGCGCGATAGTCATGGCTATGATTATCGACCTTAAACTCTCTATCATCTTCGTTGCGGCTGCTCTCGTTATCGCAGGTGCGCTTGCGCTTATTATGTTCCTGACCATGCCGAAATACAAAGGCGTTCAGGCAAAACTCGACGACGTGACGAGACTCACGAGAGAAAATCTCGCAGGCGCAAGGGTTATCCGCGCTTTCGACGCACAGGACAGAGAAAAGGAAATCTTCGACAAAGCCAGCGACTCGCTCGCGTCTTCGTCCATAAAGGTCAGCCGCTTGTCCGCTCTTCTGAACCCGCTCACGTATTCGGTGCTCAACATCGCAATTATCGTGCTTTTGTATTTCGGCGGAAAAACCGTGTATTACGGCAATCTCACGCAAGGCGAAATCATCGCGCTTGTCAACTATATGACGCAGATTCTCAATGCGCTCGTAGTGTTTGCGAATCTTCTTGTGACGTTCACAAAAGCGTCGGCGTCGGCGGCCCGTATAAACGAAGTGTTCGAAGTCACGGCTTCGATGCAAGAAGGAAGCGGCGCGACTCCCGACCCGCAAGCCCCCGCAATCGAACTTAAAGACGTCACTTTCACTTATCAAGGCTCTCCCGCACCTGCTCTTTCAAACGTGAACGTAATCGTCGAAAAGGGCGCAAGCGTCGGCATACTCGGCGGCACGGGCAGCGGCAAAACCACTCTCGTGAGCCTTATGACAAGACTTTACGACGCAAGCGAAGGCGAAGTGAAAGTCTTCGGCGAAAACGTAAAAAACTACACCAACGCGCAACTTTACTCTCTCTTCGGCGTAGCACCGCAAAAAGCCGTTTTGTTTGAAGGCACGGTGAGAGAAAATCTCAAATGGGGCAAAGAAAACGCAACCGACGAAGAAATTGACCGTGCGCTGAAAATTTCGCAATCGGCGGAATTCGTATATTCGATGAAAGACGGGCTTGACACGATGATAAGTCAAGGCGGAAAAAATCTTTCCGGCGGTCAACGCCAAAGACTCACTATCGCGCGAGCATTGGTTGCCTGCCCCGATATTCTCGTGCTTGACGACTCTTCTAGCGCACTCGACTTTGCCACCGACGCAAAACTGAGAAAAGCGCTCGGCAGCATGCGCCTTGAAGACGGACTTACGACGGTCACGGTGTCTCAACGCGCGACGAGCATCAAATATTGCGACCTTATAATCGTGCTTGACGACGGCAAAATCGTCGGACAAGGCACGCACGAGGAACTTACCAAATCTTGCGACGTATACCGCGAAATATGCTTGTCGCAAGTAAAGGGGGACGAAGAAAAATGAGCAAAGTCACCCAAACGAAACCCGTAAACGACAAGAAAATCAAAAAGGACAAAAAGACGGATTTTGCCGCCATAAAGAAACTTCTGCGCTATGCAAAGCCCTACGTCCCCGTAATCGTGCTTGCGCTCGTGCTTTCAGTGATACAAATCGTATGCACGCTGTTCGCGCCCGTCGTCATCGGCAACACGGTGGACTATATCATCGGCGAAAACAACGTAAACTTCGAAGTCATCGCAAAGAACGCAGGCATACTTGCAGGCCTTATCGCCGCCGTGTTTATCTCGCAATATCTCGGCTCGCTTTGCATCAACTTTGCGTCGTTCAGAGTCATTCGCGACCTTCGCAGAAACGCTTACGCAAAACTCAACACCGTTCCCCTTTCCTACATCGACTCCAACTCTCACGGAGACCTTATGTCGAGAGTTGGCAACGACATAGACCAGATTTCGGACGGACTTATACAAGGCTTTTCGCAACTGTTCAGCGGAATCGTGACAATAGTCGGCACGCTCGCTTTTATGGTGTGGTACAACTGGCTCATTGCGCTCGTCGTCGTGCTTCTCACTCCCCTTTCGCTTTTCGTTGCGTACTTCATCGCAAAAGGTTGCCACAATATGTTTGCTATGCAGGCTAAAAAACGCGGCGAATTGTCGGGACTTGTCACCGAAATGCTTTCAAGTCAGCGCGTCGTCAAACTCTTCGGCTACGAAAAACGTGCAGAAGACCGCTTTGCCGTCATCAACGCAGACCTGAAAAAATGGGGACAAAACGCGGCGTTCTTCTCCGCTATGACAAACCCCTGCACACGTTTCGTAAACAACGTCGTATACGTCGTGGTGTGCGTTCTCGGCGCATTCCTTGTGATAAAAGGCAACTCCGTAGCAGGTGTCGGAACTCTCACCGTCGGCGCGCTTTCCTGCGTCCTTTCGTACGCAACGCAATACACGAAACCGTTCAACGAAATAACCGGCGTCGTAACCGAACTGCAAACGGCAACCGCAGCGGCAACTCGCG
>CALGEU010000314.1 GCA_937881285.1 uncultured Clostridia bacterium
TAGACTTTGCAGTGGATTATCAGGGCAAAGCGTTCGTTGCATACGAGAATCGCATAGATTACGTTTTAGGAGAAGTCGGCGGTTCGTATATGCTTTCAAATCCGTCTCTCAAAGCGACCTTGACGAGCGCACACCTTGACGGTCAGACGATATTCTTCACCGCAAGCGAATGTTTCGTAGGCGCAATCGACGTGCAAGCGGAAACTAAACAAACATATCAATACGTAGTTCCGACGATAACCGACGGCGCATATTCTTTTGCAAAAGCAAACGACGGCGCACTCTTCCGCTCCGCCGACGGACGTGTCGAAAACGTGTCGCTTGCAAGCAGTGATACGATTATCGTTTATGAAGGCACCGACGTGAACGGAATGAAATACGCACGTGTTGCAGACAAACTCGTCGTCATCGACAAATCACAGTTTAACACTGCGGAAAGCGAGACATTAAGCGGCGATTACGTCACGAAAGGCGAAACGACACTCTTCAAACTCCCCTACGTCGAAGACGGAAAAATCGCACTCGGCTCGGGTGTGAGAATGACGCTTAAAAGTGACGTTGCAGGCTACGATTCGTCCGTTTGGGTGATTGCAACGTATCAAGGGCAAGAGTATTTCGTCAAACGCTCGGATATTGCCGAATACGTCGAAATCGTCGAAGAAAAAGACAAAGTGTACGGCAAGGCCAATGCGGACAGAGTCGGCGGTCTTGTGAACGTTTACGCCGATCAATCCACCGACAGCGAAGTCATTGCGCAAATCGTTGACGGAAGCAAAGTGGAAGTCCTTGAAACTCTCGACGATTTTTATCTCGTCTCCTACGACGGAAAACTCGGCTACATTCTCAAATCGCAACTTAAAATCGGCACTCTCACCACCGTACAAATCGTGGCTATCGTTCTTTCAATCGTCGTTGCGATTGCAGGTGCGGCAATATTTGCGTCCGTGTATATGACAAGAAAGAACGCCGACGAAAAGAAGAAAGAGCAAGAACAAAAACGTTTCTGACAAGCCGAAAACAAAACGAATTTAACATTTCGACATCATCAAAAAAAAGCACCGATATTTCGGTGCTTTTCTATTCGCTGTTCTGTCTGATTATCTGTCTTTTCTCGGCTGGCCCATAAAGAACACCGCAAGCGCGTTGTAGCCTGCACAGCCCGAAACGAGACGGTTGATATATCCGTATTTGACGGGAACGCCGCCCGAAATTTGTTCTATCTGCGCACCGAATGCGTGTGCTTCTTCTGGGCAATTCGTGTGTCCGATAAGAATGAAATCGTTGTCGCTCGGGATATAATTCTGCTTGAAGAACTTCACCATTTCGGCAATAGATTTCTTTCTGCCGATAGACTTCGTTACGATACCAATTTTGCCTTCTCTTGTGAGTTCGAGCACCGGGTTTATATGCACAATCATTCCGAACAGAGCAGCAAGCGTGGAAATGCGACCGCTGTTGCGAAGATTGATAAGGTCGCTGACAATAAAGCAATGGTGAGCGTTGAGTTTGTTTTGCTCGAGCCAATCCGCAATCTCTTCCATGCTCTTGCCTTCC
>CALGEU010000315.1 GCA_937881285.1 uncultured Clostridia bacterium
AATTTATCGACGAAGTCGTCGCAGAAAGCGAAAAAGACGACGTAAATCCGATTGAGTTTCGCCTGAAAGTACGTGCGCTTAAAGCAGAATACAAACACGATAGAAAGGCTCTCAAAAGGGAAGATAAACGCCTTGAAAAGAGTTTTCGCGAAGATTACGGCATGATGCGCCGTCCGTTTATGGCGGACGTGTTCGACGTTGTGGAAGAAGCAAGAGCGATTCCCAACGGTCGCACGCCGTTCAACGACGAAATCAAAGTCAAAAAGGACGTCGTGTACAAGACGGTTGACGGAAAGAATCTGGTTATGGACATCTATTTTCCGGCGCATCCCGTCAGCGAAAAATCGCCCGTCGTCATGGATATACCCGGTGGCGGCTGGATGATTCACAATCGCAACAGACGAGACGGATATGCAAGATGCTTTGCCGCTATGGGCGCGGTCGTTGCGGTCATCGACCACAGACTTTGCCCCGAAGTGTTCTTCCCCAAAGACCTTGAAGATTGCGTGGACGCATACAACTTCCTTTGCGACCACGAACAAGAATACAAAATCGACAAGAACAATATCACCGTGACGGGCGACTCGTCGGGCGGACATCTTTCCGCTTGTATGGGGTGCTTGTCGTCAAGTGAAGAATATAGAGAAAAACTGGGATTGCCCGCACTGAAATCGAAGATTGCAAATTTCATTTTCATCAGCGGCGCATTCAGTTTTGAAGTTATGTATCGCATACCTTGCACGCACCTTTTCATCGTGCGCTATTTCTCGGGAACGAAATCGAGAAAGGCGTTCAGGAACTGGGAGTTTTACAAGGAAAGCGATCCGTACAATTATCTCAATGCGGCTTTCCCCGAAAGTTACAACAACGGCGGCGCAACCGATCCGTTGTGTTTCGGCGAAGCCAAGCGCATGGCAAAGGCTCTTGACAAGGCAGGCGTGAAAAACGAGTATTGCGTTGGAAAGAGTTTGTTCAATTCGGCGCATTGCTACGTGTTGAGATTTCCGTTTGCTTCCGCAAGAAAGGACGCGCTCGCATTGTACGCCTGGTACGGCAAAAAGCAAGCCGAAAAAGGCGTGGATATGAGCAAAGGCTTTGCGAGAGTGGAAAAGTTTATGAAAAACTACAAAAAATCGTTGAAAGGAAAAGTGCAGTGCTGAACGTTGCAGTCGGAGACGTGATAGAAGGCAAAGTTGCGGACTTTGCAAGCGAAGGCGAAGGAATCGTCAAAATCGGTTCGTACGCGGTGTTCGTGCCGTTTGCCATAAAGGGCGAGACGGTGCGCGCACGCATTCGTTTTGCAAAAAAAGACTACGCTTTTGCCGAACTCGTCGAAGTCGTCGAGCCGTCTCCCGACAGAGTGAAGCCGAGATGTACGTATTTCGGACGTTGTGGCGGTTGCGATTTGCAACACGTCACGAGAGAACTTCAACTCGAAATCAAAAAATCGTCCGTAGAAAACGCATTGAGAAAAATCGGCGGCATTGACGTGAAAGTGGACGACGTCGTTCGTCTCAACGACTGGGAATACCGCAACAAAATCGCATTGCCTTTTGCGTATAAGAGCAAATCGGGCAGAGTTTCGCTCGGTTTTTACGAGAAAAAAACGCATACGGTCGTGCCTATGAAATGGTGTCCGCTTCACGGAGAGTGGGCGGCAACTCTCATACAGGACGTGACCGAGTGGGCAAACAACGAAAAAATATCCGTATACGAAGAGACGTCGGGCAAGGGACTTTTGCGACACGTCGTGGCAAGAAAACTCGATACGCTCACGGTTACGCTCGTCGTCAACGGCTCTCGCGTGCCAAAACTCGAAGTGCTTGCAAGAAAACTCGAAGAAGACTTCGGGACGGTGACGATTTTCATAAGCGAAAACGTGAAAAACACCAACGTCATTTTCGGAGACAGCGCAAAACTCGTGTGGGGCAGAGAGCAGAAACAAAATCTCGGCGCGTACGAAGCGGTGGTTTCACCGCTCAGTTTTTTGCAAGTCAACGACGAAGTGCGTGACGCGATATACGACAAGGTGTGCGCGTTTTTGTCTGACTTTGACGGGGATATAGTCGAGTTGTATTCGGGCGTCGGACTTTTGACGGCGCAGATTGCAAAACGACTTGAAAACGCAAAAATCACGGCGGTTGAAATAGTGCCCGACGCAACCAAAAACGCAAACGCGCTCATGCAGTCTTTGCATATCTCAGACAGAGTGACAAACGTGTGCGCCGACGCCGTCGAATACGTTGCAAGTCTTGCCGTGACGAACGAAAACACGAATGAAGAAAATGTTGAAGTCGATTTGCCCGACGAGATTGTAAACTCGCCGTTTTATCTCGGAGAAGTCTCCGAAAAGAAGAAAAAAGAGACAAAAGCGCTTGCGCTCGTTTTAGACCCGCCGAGAAAAGGCTGTGACAAGAGAGTGCTCGACGCGGTGAACGACGCAAATTTCGAGCGTATCGCATATATAAGTTGCAATCCGCAAACGCTTGCGAGAGATTTGAAAATACTGTCCGAAAAGTACGCCGTCGAAAGCGTAACCCCATTTGATATGTTTCCGCAAACGAGCAACGTCGAAACGCTTGCAACGCTGAAAAGAAAATGACGGCGCGTTGTTAAAAACGAGTTGCGTACGACGGAAGTCTGACGAAATATACGATATGACGAGAGAAGAATTTGAAAAATTCATATACGATGCGTACGGCGTAAA
>CALGEU010000316.1 GCA_937881285.1 uncultured Clostridia bacterium
GATTTCCCGACGGGCGCGTTTATAATACCCGTTGACAATCTCGAAGACATATATTCGACGGGCAAGGGCAGAATCAAGATACGTTCAAGACTTCACATAGAAAACGACGATAACGGCAAGAAAAACATCGTCATCACGGAGATACCGTACCAGGTGTCGAAAGCGGAGTTGCTTTCAAGAATCGCCGATTTGAAAGAAGCAAACAAGGATACGCTTGCAGGTATTGCCGAAATCGTGGACGAGTCCGACAAAACGGGTACGCGCGCGGTCATAAAGTGCAAACGCGACGCGGACGTGAACAAAATCGTTGCATTCCTTTTCAAGAAAACCAATCTCGAAATGGGCTATTCCATCAATATGGTGGCCATTGCAAACGGCAAACCCGAGCAGTTGAGCCTTACGGCGTATCTCGACTATTACGTCGAGTATCAACGCAAAATCATCGTCAACCGCACGACGTTCGACCTTAAAGCAGCAAAGGCAAGAGCGGAAATCGTTCGCGGACTTCTCGTTGCGATTCGCAATATCGACGAAGTGATAAAAATCATCAAGGAATCTGAATCGACCGCAAAAGCAAAAGAGACTTTGCGTCAGAGATTCGACCTTTCGGACGCACAGGCTCAAGCGATTCTCGATATGAGACTCAAGAGTCTTGCAAAACTCGAAGTCGGAAAACTCGAAGAAGAATTGCGTTTCCTTGAAAAACAAATCGCACTTTTCGAGTCTATTCTCTCAAGCAAGCGCAAGCAACTTTCAATCGTCAAAGAAGAACTCACGGCAATCAAGAAATCGCTCAATTCCGAGCGTATGAGCGTGATTGTGGACAGCGACGAACAGGCTGAAAACTATCAAGCCCCCAGCGAAGCGGAAGCGGTTGCCTATCGCGACGGCGTGGTCGCTTTGAACAAGGACGGACAGTTGCGCTTTATGTCTCCGAAAGCGTTTTCGACGGCAAAGAAAGATTTGGGCGCGCTCCCCGAAGACGCGCTTCCCGTGCAGAAACTTTCCGTAAACAACAAAGGAACGCTGTTTGCGGTGACGAATTTCGGAAGCATAGTCAAGATTGACGTCACCACGCTTCC
>CALGEU010000317.1 GCA_937881285.1 uncultured Clostridia bacterium
TCACCGAAGCAAACCGCGGCGTATACGAAACCGGCAAGAAGTCATTCGGCAAAGGCGCGGAAATCGGCGACAAGACTTTGGTTGACGCTCTCAAGCCCTGCGCAATCGCTCTCACAAAAGCGGCAAAAGAAGGCAAAGCACTCCGCGAAGGTCTCGCACTCGGTGCACAAGCAGCACACGAAGGCGCAGAAGCAACCAAAACTCACGTTGCAACTCTCGGCAGAGCGGGCACTGTCGGCGAACGTTCAATCGGTTATCCCGATGCGGGCGCACACGGACTCGACGTCATCTTCAACGAACTTGCAGCGTATATCGCGAAAATGTAATCTGTTTACAAACAAGAAAAAGGCACTCGAAAGAGTGCCTTTTTCCAAACCGATAATATCTTTTTTTGATATTCTAAACGCTTGTTTTGCTCATTTTCATTTGACGTTTACGTTGAGCGTATAGCTCGTGTTGCTCGTGCCGCCGTCCTTGGGAGCTGTGAACACCATATAGTTTACGTCGTCCATAAGAGACATGCTGTCGTAACCGATTTTTGCAATCAATGCGTTGTTGAGATTTGCCGCGCTCGAAATGTTTTCAAGCGTTTTGCCGTTCTTTTCGGTGGCGGATTGCAGTTTCGCAATGCTCTCGTTCGTGCGTTCGATGCTCCTGTTGATATTGCCAAGAGCCGTCATTTGCTCGGCATGTTGAATTGTAAGTTGTTCAGAAAGTCTGTTGAAAGACTTGTTCAAATCGCTGCGCAACTCTCTCATCGTGACGTTGATTGTCGCCGCTATACTGCTTCCTGCCGATTCTATCGCTTCGATGATTTCATCCGTTTGCACTCTGCGGTCCACTTGTTGCAACGCTTCTTTCAGCGTGTCGGCTCTTCCCGTTTCAAAATTGAAAATGATAAGGTCGATATGTTCCCAATCTCTTATATCCAACACGGATTTGAATTGAGCAACGAGTGCGTTGTACATCTCTTGCGACAATTTCGTGGAAACAGATTTCACTTTCTCGTAATCTTTGGAGACGATTGCGAGTGCCTTTTGCGCACTGTCGCAATCCGCGGTGGCTTGCGACAATCGCGCTTTTGCGTCTTTGAGATCTTGTTTCGATTTTCCGGATTCTTCTCCTATTCTTTTTTGCAAATCTTTCCCGTTGCTGACTCTCACGATAAGAGCAAACGCCAGTCCGGCAACAAAGATTATGCCCAATATGCACACAGACACTAACAGATATTTTTCCCAATATGAATAGCCGTACTTGCTATCTTGTCCATAGTCGCCCGACGTTACGAAATAGAAAAACCACGGAATAAGTGCGCCGACAATACCTGCGCAAAAGCTGCCGATGACGGTCTTCTTAAATGTGCGGTCGAGTTTTACCTTCTCTTCGGTTTTCTGCAACGAGTCTTTCTTGTCGTACTCATCGCAACGCGATACGAAATTTTCTGCATTTTCATACTCGTAACAAGCGCAATCAACCTTGCGCTTGGCATCTGAATACGCCTTTTCTTTTACGCCGAATTTGTCTCTTTCAATGGAAATTGCGGACATACCCGCGCGCAACGCGTACAAATCGGCAAGCATCTGATTTTTTTGTTCTCGTTCCATATCTAATCTCCTATTTTTTCAAAAAAAATTCTACCCCCCCCCGCGTTTTTGTCAAGCGTTATCGTCCTATATGCTCGTATGTATGCGGATTGTATGTCTTTCGGCTCATTTTTAGCACTTTTTATTGAAAAACGATTGTATTTCTTAATTTTGCTTATAGACCGTGAAATTTTTATTCTCAATATTGATTTTTTGTCGTGTTCATATTACAATTTATTTGAAATCAAAAGAAAAAGCGCGCTTGTCGCGCAAGGAGATTCTCATGAAAAACAAAAATAAAATAATTGTTGCGCTCTGCCTTGTCGTCGTCCTGGCATTCGGCATTTTCGCACTATGCGCATGTGGAGACACCGATGAACAGGAACAAGGTCCCAAAAAGCACAAAATCACCGTTCAATCCACCGAAGACTGCGGCGTATCCGTTGACAAAACTCAAGCGGAATTTGCAGAAACAGTCACAATCACGCTTGACCTTAAAGTCACCGACAAATACGTTGAAAGAGTTACCTACAACGGAAAAGACGCGTCCAAACGCTCAGAAAATACTTACGATTTTCTTATGGGCAACGATGACGTAACCGTTGCGGTTGAACTTAAACCGTATCAACAACTTCTCATCTCTCCCAACGGATTTGCCACTTTCCTTACAAGCAATCCGCAGACGCTTGCTAAAAACAACGGCACTGTCGATCTCACCGTATCTTTGAACGGCAGTTATATGACAATTCTCAACTGGGATATAAAATCGACAAATCAAGCCGCAATCCCGGGATCGAGCGTCAAAAATTCATACACCGAACTCACCGAAACGGGAGCAATTTCCACACGCTTGCAAACCGGCAATTATGACAATATAATTAGATACCTTATCATATCCGTTGACACCGACAAAATCGAAAGCGGCACTACCTTCTTGCTCATCGACCTTCAAAACGGCAACAGTTCGTCACAAACGGCAAGTCTTGTCGTTCCTATCACCGTTGCCGAAGACATTGTCACGACAAAATGGCAAGAAACTTTGCTTTTCGATATATCCGCTCTTCCGAGCAATATGAAACAAGGCAAGTTTAACGTGTACGTCACCGACCACGATTTCGTGGCTGGCAGCGACAATCAGGAATATCAAAACTTTGAAAACGTCGAAGCAGATTCCGACGGAAAAATCAAAGTCGAAATCGAATACGTACCGACACACAGCTACTTTATCGCAATATGGTACGTGGAAGCAAGCGGCTCGACCACTTGCTATCGTATTCTCGACTCCATAGTTTCCGGCTCTACCGAAACAGGGTTCAATCAGTTGAAAAACAGCATGCTCACACTCCTTTCCGACGGTCAGACTTTCACCATTACCGTTGCAAACGAAATCGTTCACTGATTTGCGATTTATTCTATAAACATTAAAAGCAAAAGCGTCACCGAAACGGTGACGCTTTTTTTACAAACAAATCGTTTATGTATTGTTTTCGTTGCTCTAAAACCTACGTAGCGTTATTTGAGTTTTCCGAGTCCTATCGAATAGCCTTGTGCTTTTCCGAGTTCTTTTCTGCTCTTTTTGTCAAGAATTTCTACGCACTTAATGAACGTGCAAATCTGCTCGCAACAAAGTTCGTGATTGTATTTGTCCATGTGGTTATTGTCCGAAACCGAGCAAAGATAATCGGGCGCGGTGACGAGTGCGATTTCGGGTATGTGTTTGTTGAAAAGCGGTTGCCCTTCTCCGAAATGCAAAAAATTGTGACCGCGAAGCGTCATTGTGCGAACGTTGTCTCTTTCTTTTATCGCCTGATAATATATATCGTCAACAGCCTTATTGCCCGTATATACGATTTCGACATCTATGGGATTTGTCTCTTTATATACGCCGTCAACGTCTTTCCATTCGGTGCAACCAAGATGTTCCACCGAACATCCTGCAACCGCTTTGTATCCGCCTTTCTTTCCCTTCCACACTTGTTTGTTATCCGCAAGGAATCTCGATGTTGCCTGATCCGTTCCGGTTCTGAAATTCGGCAATCTGAAATGCCCCGTGACGAAAGCAAAAACGAGATTTCTGTCAGTCGGATGTTGCTTGAAATATTCCATCATTCGCAAAAGACCGATTGCGCCGTTTTCTTCGCAGAAATTGCAACCGTCTGTATGCGTGTTTACGATTATACTCTCGTTTGTGTCTTTTTTGCCCTTTATTACGGCATAGAACGATTCCGTGCGAGCGTCTTCAAGCGTTCCGACAAGTTTAAGATTTGCGCTCTTGTGTGCTTTTGCCGCTTCGAGAACCGCCTTTCCGTCCGTTTGATTGACCCAAACGATAGGCACGCCCAAATAATGCAAGATAAAGTTGAGCACCTGCCCTTCAACCATCATGTCGGACATATCTTCCCAAATGCAAACCATTCCTTTCATTCCGCTTAAACGAGCAGACCAGAACGTAAGCAGCGTTTTGACGAAAGATGTGCTGACAGGGCCGCGATAACTCTTTTCTATTTCGAGATCGGTCGGCAAAGATTTGCGTTTGTCGAAAGCAATTTTACTGCTTATCTTCGACAAATTTTTTATATGGCAAACCGCAATCTTTCCCGCCGCGCGCACAAATCCAAGCGGATGATTTCCGACTTCGACAAGTTTTCCGCTCACGCCGAATTTGCCTGTAAGTCCGCTGTACGGAAACGGTGACGAAACGTGCACGTCTTTTCCGTCCACCGACAACGCAACGTCGGTTGCTTCCCATCTTTTGAACGTATACGGCGTTGTGTGCACTTCGATGCCCATTTTTGCAATTTCGTTTTTTATCCATTTGCAAAAAGCATCCTGCCCGTCACTTCCCGTCAATCTCGTGCCGAACGAATTCATAACAAGCATATCGTCGTATACTTTCTGGCTGTCAATATAATTTGAAATATTCATTTCCCCTTCCACCTTATCTAAGATATACAAAAATTATAGCACAAATGTATAATTTGTCAATTATGCTATTTGGCGGTTGCGCACAAGTTCAAGT
>CALGEU010000318.1 GCA_937881285.1 uncultured Clostridia bacterium
TGCTGATAGCATCGTCTTTTTTATTCTTCGAATAAGTTTTCGTTTCTGGTGTGGGCGTCCCACCCTATCTGTCATGTTGAGCCTGCCGAAACATCCGGCCGCAAGGCGCATTTTTGCTTTTTCTTTTCGCTACGCTAGATCCTTCGACTTCGCTCAGGATGACAAAGAAAATTTTGAATTTCACCGCTTGAACCACCAAGCCGACAATCTTGCGAAATTGCGGCAGGAGTTTTTGTCCGTGATCGAACTGATAGCAAAGATTTTCGGCGCGGTTAGCAGAACAATAAGCCTAATGCGGCTCTCGGCGTTGCTTGCTTGCAAGCGATGCCGTTGCCGCAATGACGGCTTTTGTTCTATGAATTGTATTTGTTTTTTATCAGCACGTCGTGCGCTCCGCCTTCAACTATACTGGTTGCCGACACGAGCGTGAGTTTTGCGTTTTCGTGAAGTTCGGCAATGCTGGTCACGCCGCAGTTGCACATCGTGGATTTTACCTTGTACAAACTCTTACGCACGTTGTCTGCGAGTTTGCCTGCATACGGCACGTAAGAATCGACGCCTTCTTCAAACGAAAGACCACTCTTTCCGCCAAGGTCGTAACGTTGCCAGTTTCTTGCACGGTTGCTGCCTTCTCCCCAGTACTCTTTGACGTAATTGCCGTTGACGTTGAGTTTTGCCGTCGGGCTTTCGTCAAAGCGCGCAAAGTATCTGCCGAGCATGATGAAGTCCGCACCCATTGCGAGCGCAAGCGTCATATGATAATCCTGAACGATTCCGCCGTCCGAGCAAATGGGGATATAAACACCCGTCTTCTCAAAGTACTCGTCGCGAGCCGCCGCCACTTCGATAAGTGCCGTCGCTTGTCCGCGTCCGATGCCTTTCGTCTCTCTTGTTATGCAGATAGAACCGCCGCCGATACCCACTTTCACAAAGTCCGCACCGGCGTTTGCAAGAAACAAGAACCCTTCTCTGTCAACCACGTTTCCTGCCCCAACAAGCACTTTATCACCGTATTTTGCACGGATAAAGTCTATGGTTCGTTTTTGCCACACTGTGTAGCCTTCACTGCTGTCTATGCAAAGAACGTCCGCTCCCGCATCGACGAGCATAGGCACGCGCGTTTCGAAATCGAGCGTGTTGATGCCTGCGCCGACAAGATAACGCTTCTCTGCGTCAAGCACTTCGAGCGGATTTTCCTTGTGTTGTTCGTAGTCCTTGCGGAAGACGAAATACATAAGTCTGTCATTTTCGTCGACTATGGGAAGACTGTTGAGTTTGTGGTCCCAGATGATGTCGTTGGCTTCCGTGAGCGTGACCGTTGCTGGTGCGACGACGAGTTTTTCTCTCGGAGTCATAAACGACGACACTTTGTCGTCCAAAGACATTCTTGACGGACGATAATCTCTTGAAGTTACCACGCCGAGCAACTTGCCGTTTGCAAGTCCGTCGTCGGTGACGGCAATGGTGTTGTGTCCGTTGCGTTCGACAAGGTCGAGCACGTCTTTGAGCGTCGCGTCGGGCGTAAGGTTGCTGTCACTGGGGACGAAGCCTGCCTTGTACGCTTTGACTCTGCGCACCATATCCGCTTCGCTTTGCGCCGATTGAGAGC
Organism: uncultured Clostridia bacterium; assembly: GCA_937881285.1. Taxonomy (GTDB): domain Bacteria; phylum Bacillota; class Clostridia; order Christensenellales; family CAG-917; genus CAG-475. Next base: position 1,610 of record CALGEU010000318.1, read on the forward strand.
CGAATATAAAGGATATTCCGCCTTCTTTTGCGAGTGCGATTGCCATTCTGTCGTCGCTGACCGATTGCATGATTGCCGACACGAGCGGAATGTTGAGTTCTATTTTCGGCGTTTCGCCCTTTCTGAATTTGACGATAGGCGTTTTAAGGTCTACGTTTGCAGGAATACATTTTTCCGAAGTGTAACCGGGGATAAGAAGATATTCGCTGAAAGTTCTTGACGGTTCGTCGCAATATTTTGCCATAACGTGCTTCTCCTTGAAAAGTTTTTAGTATTTTACCATAAAAAGCACGCAATGACAATCAAAAAGCGACGCCTTTGCGCCGCTTTCAGCAATTAGTTTTGTCGATTGTAATGTCAATCAAACAATGTTGTCTAAAAAAGAAACATCATCCGCAAATCATGTTCTTTTCTCACTCTTGCGTATGTTCGTCCGATTTTTCGTCGATTGCGGTCTTCTCTTTTTGTTCCGCCTTTCCCTTCTTGTCTTTCGGCTTTCTGAACACGACGAATTTCTGCCACATAAATTCAAGCGCGAAGTTTATCACCATAACCGACGCTTCTGCGATTATGCCTGCGCCGTCAACGCTGATATGTTGTCCGAGCAACGATTTTATCGTGTGCACGTACCAGGTCTGGAAAGGATAGAACGGCACGTAAAACAAGAATGCGAGTATCATTGCACGCGGAACGTTGCCTGCGTCTTTGAAAGTAAATTTGCGGTTGAACGTGAAATTCCAAAGTATCGAAGCGCAGAGTGCAACCGTAGTCGCAATGAACGTGCCGAGCGGCATATCTTCCACGATGAAGTGGATGCTGCCCATATCTTTCGGCAAAACCGCTTGCAGAATCGTGAACAAAACGATTTGTATGATGCCTGCACTCGCCGCACAAAGCGCGTATTTGATGAACTGCATCACGCCTTTTCTCTTCTCTTTCTTTGCAAGTGCCGCCGCGTGCTTCACGCTGTAATCGTAAAGTATGCCCTGCGACGAGACTTCTTGCGCGGTTTGCTCTTTCGCAACGTTTTCGTCTGTCGTTTCGACGGAGACGATCGTGTCGTTTTCTATATTGTCGTTTCTGTTGTCGCTCATAAGATTCTCCTATTTTTATAAGATAATTTTAACATAAGTATTTGCATTGTCAAGACGGGAAATGACGATTTGATCCCATAGAAACGACGAAAAGATAATCAAAAGTGTTTTACTGCCGCGGTTTTGGGCAATAATGCGTGCGTGAACATCGAAGAACTTACAAAAAGGCTCAATATCTCGTTCTCTCAAAGCGACGACTTCAAGTGTCGCCCTTTGCGCGTAGGCGACAAAAACTGTCTTTTTGCCTATCTTGACGGCAATATCGACAAAGTGCTTTTCGAGCAAGACGTCGTGAGACCTTTGAAAAATGCCGAAAGTCTTTCTTCTCCGTATCTCGAAAACTTGCAGAACACCGTTGCGTACAGCGACGAGATAAAGGTCGTGCCGATTGAAAACGCTCCCGGTGAAATCGCACTTTGCGACATAGCGTTTTTCATCGAAAACGACGACAACGCCTATATTTTCTCGCTCCGCAAACCAAGCGCTCGTGCAATCGGAGAACCGCCGACTTCGAGCGTTATGAAAGGTCCGCGCGAAGGCTTCGTGGAAGAAATAAAAACGAATACGTCAATGATACGCCGCCGCATAAAATCTCCCGACCTTGTGATGAAAAGTTTTCAGGTGGGCAGATATTCCGCAACCACCGTTGCCGTGATGTACGTGCGCGGAATAGCAGACGAAAACGTCGTTAAAACGATTTGCGAAAAGATAAGCAAAATCGACGTTGACGGAGTTGTGGACAGCGCGTACGTCTTATCGTTTATACAAACTCGCAAAAACTCGTTCTTTCTGCAAGCAGGCACGAGCGAAAAACCCGACGTCGTAAGCGCGAAACTTCTCGAAGGGCGCATCGCAATCGTCGTGGACGGCTCGCCTATCGTGGTGACGCTACCCTATCTCGTATTTGAAGACGTGCAGGACGGCTACGATTATTATTCGGGAGACTGGCGCGCTTCGATGATTCGCGTGTTCAGATTTTTAGGCGCAATGTTGACGATATTTTTGCCGGGCGCATACATCGCTCTTCAAACCTATCACTTTCAACTTTTGCCACTCAAATTTCTTATGACGTTGATGTCGGCGACCACCAACATTCCCTTTCCGCCCGCAATCGAAATGCTTCTTGTGATGACGCTCTTCGAGATACTCAATCAAGCGTCCATACGCATGCCGAGATACTTCGGAATTTCTCTGTCCGTCGTCGGAGCAATCGTGCTCGGAGATACGGCAGTGAAAGCAGGGCTTATCTCGTCTCCGTCGGTGCTTGTCGTGGCACTGTCCGCGATAGGAATTTTCTGCGTGCCCGACCAAGTCGGCGCAATGAGCATACTGAGATTTTTGTATCTTTGCATAAGTGCGGTTATGGGATTTGTCGGCATAATCATACTCACTCTCGTCATCATCGCATACCTTGCTTCCCTTGACAATTTCGGCACGCCTTACCTTGCTCCGTACGCGCCGAGAATATCTCCCGACCTTCAGGACGGGCTTATGAAAGCGGACTCGTCAAGCATGGAACTGCGCCCGTACTCTATCCCGACTGCGAATCGTCGAAGAATACGCAAATAACATAAAAACGGCGTTGAACAATGCAAAATAACACTATAAAACACAGATTACGCAAAAACTTGCCAAAAAACAATATTTACAATTCACAAGCGGCGGCTATCATCGTAGCCGTCGGATTTGCGTTCAAACTGTCCGCCGCACCCGGCATTATCTGCGAGAGTTACGGCTCTTCCACGCTGTGGGTATATCTTCTCTTTACGGCGTTCGAACTTGTGATAGCGGCTCTGACTTTTGCTTTCTCGAGAATGAACGGGGACGGCTTGCTCGTTGCGGTAAACTGCAAATTTTACAAGACTTGCTGCCTTCTGTCGTCAATGTGGCTGACGATGAAAATCGTGTTTTATTTCTGCTACTGTATGAGTTATCTCACCCACGAACTTTTCACGGGAACGCAACCGTTTCTCATATACGTTTTATTCCTTTTGCCCGTAGTTTATCTGGGGTTAAAAGGTACGAGATCCATTGCAAGAACCGCAGAATTGTTTGCCGTGCTTGCGGTGTTTTCGATAGTGGCAAATCTTGCTTTTCTCGACACGAATATGGATATAGGTCGCAATCTTCCCGTCTTCGCTATGCCGCCGAGCGAATTCTTTGAAAAAGCACCGCGTTTCGGGCTGTGGCTAGGAGATTTGTTTCCGTTTGCATTCGTCAGAATACGCAACAAAAAAATGCCGTATATCACGACTTCTATTGCGTGCGTATGGACGCTTGTCAACGTCATAGTCATGCTCGGCATCGCACTATACGGAAACGCATTGAAAATGGTGGCGGACCTTCTTATCCACATTGCAAGTTTCAACCAACTCTCTCTCGAAATAGGCAGAATGGAATGGACGAACCTGTTTATGATAATCGCAATTTCCATAATATCTATGGCATTTTTGTACGACGGTGCGAACAAGACTTTCGAACGTGCGACCGGCAGTGCGACTTTAAGCAAAATTCTGTGCCCCGTTGCCGTTCTCGTCACCGCACTCACCGTCACTTCGACGCAAACCGTGACCGATTTTGCTCTCGGTATTTTCGGCTACGTTCTTTTCGGCATAGCGGTTGCTCTGCCCTTATTCTTGGTGATTGCCGCCGCCGTGAAAAAGAAAAAATTCCGCCATATATTCGCTTGTCTCGACGACGAATACAATCCTAATCCGCAGATTACGTCCGCAATGCCCGACAGCGAAAACGACGGCATGCTGAAACCTTTTTCAACCGATACGCAAAGAGCGCAACAAGGGGGTGCGGAATGAAAAAACTCGCCATAACTTCATACATGGCTCGCACTAAGTGGGCGGTGATTCTCATCATTGCGATAATACTCGTCGTTTTCGGAAGAACGGTTGAAACGCCGTCTTTGATAAAATCCGCGATAGTGCTCGGCATTGGCATAGACTACGACGAAGAAAGCGGAAATTTCGACGTGTCCGCACAATCGGTGCTTGTGGGAATTGCGGGCGGACAGGACGCGCAGGCAACGTACGCGATGTACAACGCACAAGGCAAAACCATTGCGGACGCACTCGACAAAATTTCGAGAAAAATGGGGCTTATCGTGTCCCTTGCGCATTGCAACGTGCTTTTCGTCTCCCCCGCCGTGCTGAAACTCGACCACCTGCAACTCATATATCCGCTTACGGGCATGTACGCCTTGCCCGAGCAGGCGATTCTCGTGTCGGGGAAACAAGCCCCGAAAGAAATTATGGCTTTGCGACTCGGCACTACTCTTTCGTCGCCGTTCTTTTTGCAGCAGGCACTAACCAACGAAGAAGGCTCGGACGGTATGATAAGAACCACCGTCAAAGATTTTGCCGCGCGGTCTCTCTCGAGAAGCAAGTCCAACGCCATACCTTATATCATTGCAACGAAAATGGAAAATCCCCCCATGACCGAACAGGGCGAAGGCGGTGACACCTACGAAATGGATTTGTCTCGCGCACTCGTCTTCAATCACGAAAAGGACAGAATCATCGAAGGCGAATACGCCGAATTGCTCGCGCTTTTTTCAAGCAGAGACATCGTCGGCACGCTCAATTACACGACGGAAGACGGCGGCTCTATGGAATTTAAGATTCTTGGCAAAAAAATAAGAATCAAGGCGAGCGGCAAATCTATCTTTGCCGATATGGAATTGTCGGTTGACCTGAGCGACGTTCAGCACGTAAGCACGGACAACGTGCTATCAAGTGCGGACGAAATCGTCAAACGATACGCAAATCTTCTTGCAAAGCAATTTGAAAAGCGGTTGGCAGAACTGTTTGAAACGTCGAAAGCGGACGGCATAGATTTTCTCAATCTTCAGGACAAAGCATATCAGTCCGTGGGCAGAACGCTCCCCGAAGATTGTCTTGACGAGTTGATTTTCTCGGCAAAAGTGACCATAAAAGTGCAAGAAACCGCCTAAGAAAAAATCTCGATATTTTTCATTTGTATCGATTGCTTATAATACGATGTGCGTCGCAATGGTGCGTGCCGCATCGCCTACACCCAAATGAAGAGTTTTGGCATACAATGTGTCGGGGGTGAATATGGATTTTCTTCTCGACGACGAAACTATAAAAAAAATGAACGCGGAATACGGCAAATTGCTCAAAACCACGGCAAAAACCTTGTCAACCGCAGACGATAGCGAAAATAAGACGAGTGAAACCGACTCACGCGTATGCGCGGATTGCACGTGCGAGCGATACATAAGGTTTTTATTCCTTTACATCGTCGTGTTTTTGAGATATAATAGCGAGTATGGAACTCAGATTTATGACTCCCACGGAAGTGTGGGAAGGCTTCGACCCGACGAAAGCGTCTTTGGAAGCGTCAATCATCTCTTCTAAGACGACGGACAATTTTGCAAGCACTCGCCAAATTTTCACCGCAGACACGGCAAAAGACGGCAGAGTGCGCGCGTGTCTCGACGTATATTGCGACGCGCGTTGGCAGGACGAACGCCCTGCTATTCTCATATTGCCGTCCTTTGAAAATCACGACTCTCTTCTGACGATAAAAGATTTTGTGGAAGAAGGCTACGTCGTGGGCGTGCTCGATTATTGCGGAACGCTGGAAGAATCGCAAACGACTTTTCCGCAAAGCCTTTCGTATGCAAAACTTCCCGACTGCAAAAACCGTCTCGACGCAATCGAAACCAACGCGCGCAATACGCCTTGGTTCGTATGGTCGAAAATCGCAAGAAGAGCCATAAGTCTTCTCAACGAACAATCCATAGTGCAGAAAAACCGCATAGGCGTGTTGGGCTTCGGCGTTGGTGCACAACTTTCCTGGCTCGTTGCAGGCACGGACAACAGAGTGACCGCTCTTGCCGCAATCAACGGCGGCGGATACCGCTGGGCAGGCAACAGTCCGCGTTTTTCTAGCACGGATATTCCGCAGGGCGACGAGCAACTCGCATATTCCACGGGTGTCGGCGCGGAAACGTACGCCATGTTCGTCACTTGCCCGACGCTTATAATCACGACACGCGATTCGCTTCTTTGCGACGTGGACCGCTCGGCGGATATGTACGACCTTGTCAAATCCGCAGTGAAACAAATGATAATTTCGGTGTCTTGCGGAAGACAAATCACGCAAAAAACCTACCATGCGCTTCTTCTGTGGCTCAGAAACAATCTTGCTCAGGACGCAGGCGAACAGATTGTGCCGGGCATTAAATTTGAAACTACCGACGGAAGACTTTACGTGAGACTTACCACCGCGCATAAGGCGTCAAAACGCACTTTGTACGTCAGTTACGGCGAACTTGCAAGCAAGGAAAGATACTATCAACCGATTGCGGTTCAACAAAAAGTAGGCGAACACGAATATATTTGCGACGTGCCAGTTTACGATGCTGACGAGCCTATCGTTGCGTATGCGACGTTCGAGTATCCAAACGGCAACGTGACTTCGACGAGAGTCGTTTGCGCCATCCCGTCAAAACACGGCGTCGAAGACGTCGAAACAACTCCGCGCGGAACGAATATTATATACGATTCGAGCATGGGGCTCGGCTCTTTCATCGCAAAAACCGACGAAACCATACTCGACGAAGACGTGATTGCACTTGAAAAAGGTCCTTTCGGCATTGACGGAATCACCGCAAAAAAAGGCAATCTGACTCTTATCCGCAGTCTTTTCGAGATGCGCTCGCTATCCCGCCTTGCGGCTTTGCACGTGGACGCTTTTGCAAAAGACGAATGTGAATTGTATATCTCGGTGTTCTCATATCCCGAACTCAAAAAATATACCGCTCATACACACCTGAAAGGCGGAGAATTTTGGCAAAAACTGCTCTTTGAATGCACCGATTTCAAGAGCGAAGAAGGAAGAACGTTGTCAACGTTCGCAAACGTGAAAATGATTGAACTGGTCAACGTCGAAGGCGTTGCGTTCAACAACTTTTTGTGGATATAAGAAACTTTCACACAAAAGAACAATATAATTTGGCATGGAAGAACTGGAATTCAACGAAATAGCACCCGGCGTGGACAAACAAATCAAAAAGAAACGGATAATAATTTCCGTCGTTTGCGTGTTGCTCGTCGTGATACTCGCAGTGGCAACGGGGTTGTTGCTCAAACAATACGTCTTCGCTTCGTTTATCGTAGATGGCACATCGATGTACCCCACTCTTGACGGCGGCAACGGAGACAAACTCGACAATCAACGCACCAACGGCGAAGTGCTGTATCTCGACAAAGTCGCAAAAATATCACGCGGAGACATAGTGGTTTTCAACACGGAAAAGGCTCACGCAAACACGGTGAGCACGCTCGTTAAACGCGTCATAGCCGTCGGCGGCGACCACCTGCAAATAAAAGACTGCGTCGTTTACGTCAACGACCGACAACTCGACGAACCGTACATCACCCCGATGACCACCGGACAGGATATAGACATTTATATCCCCGACGGACAAATATTCTGCATGGGCGACAACAGAGACGTTTCTCTCGATTCGAGAGTTTTCGGACCTGTAAGTCTTGACGACGTCGTGGGCAAATGCTTCCTTATAAAGGGACTTGACGGAAAACTTCGCAAACCGCAATAAAATCTATTTCCATACTTTAATCATTCAAAACGATACGATAAAACTTTTGTTTGTGCAAAAGTTTTATTTTTTTATATCGAGACGTTTTGCAAAATACAATGCTTTTCACATCTTAAACCGACGCACCGAAAAGACTCGATAATAACAAACGTCGCTCTGCACTTTCGTGCAAAGCGACACCTGCTCCCGCCCTTCCGCCCTTATTGTACGAATATTATTTTTCTTCCACGTAGTGGATATAGTCGATGCTGCGAAGTGCTTCGATTATCTCGTCGTGGGTTTTATACTTTTTGAGTTCCTTGCTTTCGATGGTGAGTTTGAGCGAATAAACGCTGAGCCCCGAATTTATAAACGCAGAGTTCATTTCAACGTCGTCGATGCGCATGCCAAGTTCTCTTAGCGTGGTCATAAACTGCGGCAAATCGTTGCGCGATTTGAGTTCGAGATGCAACTCGAAATGGTCGGAACGCTGTTTGAGTTTCTTCTCAAGCGTCGGAAACGCCTGCAATATCACGACGTACACCGCCGCAAGAATGAGTGCGCAAGTGTAAAGTCCCGCACCGAAAAGTAGTCCGAAAATCGAGCAAGTCCAAAGCCACGCCGACGTGGTGAGACCTTTGATTTGGTTCTTTGCGCTGAAAAGAATGGAATTGCCGCTGAGCATTGCAGTGCCTATCAGCGCACCCACCGAGCAGACGGGTACGGTCAAAGACAAAGACCTGTCGATAATCATGCACGACGTTGACGCAAGCGACAACAATATAAACGTTTTGAGTCCTGCGGTGTGACCTTTCGTCGAGCGTTCGCTTCCCACGTAAAACGCAAACAACAGTGGCACTACGACTCTGAGTAATATGGAATAAACCGTGACGTTCCACGACCATTCCCCCATAACTTTTGCAAGCGGATCGATATAATTCATAGCAATCTCCTGAATTTATTTGTTTTTTATTTTTTATCGTCTTTTTTGACGAGAATTGAGCACATAGTATTCTTCGGCGGCTTCGTCGTAGGCTTTTTCGTCTTCGCTCTCCTTGCTTTCGGGGATACGAGTTCGGATTTCATTGATTTTGTCTATCAGCACTTCGACGTTGCTCTTTTGCGCCGCGCCTTCAATTTGTTCGTCGGGCACGACGACGTCTATATCCTTTGAGTACGACTTTGACAGATACAGCGATAATTTCGCGCAGGCAGGACCTATAAGTTCATACAGTACGCTGGAAGCAAGAATTATCGTTTCCATAGCACTGCCCGTTTCCCCGCCTATCGTTCTTGCGGCGAGTGCGGCAAGTCCTATTGCAACGCCTGCTTGCGGAATGAGCGCGAGCCCAAGCCAGTTGCGCACTTTTTTGTCCTTTCCGACGACGAGACAGCCGAGAAACGCTCCGCCGTACTTGCCGAGAATACGCACGAAGAAATACACCACGCCGATGACGAGCAAAGACGTTCCGCCTATGCTGTCCGTGCTGACGAGCGCGCCCAAGTCGAAATTGACGCCCGAACGCACGAAGAACAAAAGAAGAATGGGCGGTGTGAAATAGTTGAGTTGTTTGAAGAGTTTGTCGTCTCCCGACGCATTGCGATACACCGTGCCCATTGCCATACAACCGAGAAGCGGTGATACATCCATAAAAGTGCAGATGCCGCAGAACGTGAATATAATCGCAACCGCAATAATAAGGCGATTGTCGGACGAACGATTTGAAATGAGCAATTTTAATATAAAACCGAGCACTCCGCCCACGACGAACGCAACCAGATTATATACTATCGGCAAAAGGATATTCTTTGCCGTGATTTGTCCCGAAAGAGACGCCGTTGCAACCGCAATGGCAACCGAAAACGCGATAAGTCCAACCACGTCGTCAAGCGCCACGACTTGCAAAAGCGTATCCACGAAATCTCCGTGCGCACCCGTTTGTCGTATGGTCATCATCGTCGAAGCAGGCGCGGTGGCGGCTGCAAGCGACGCAAGCACGATTGAGAACGCAAGGCTCATTTTCAATGCGAAATACATGACGAAAAACACGAGAATAGAAGCAAGCAACGCTTCAAAAACCGTGATGACAACGTTTTTGCCGCCGTTTTTTTTGAGAGTGGAAAGTTTGAAAAATTCTCCCGTGCTGAACGCTATAAACGCGAGCGCGATATCCGCAAGAAAACTCATTCCCTGCACGACGCCCGTCGGAATGATTTTAAGACAATACGGTCCGATGATAATACCTGCGACGATATAGCCCGTGACGTTTGGCAACTTCAGCATCTTCGTCACGCGCGACATCAAGTATCCCGCAAGCAGCATAACCGCAATAGAAACTATAACCTGAGACACGCTCGGCAGATTTTCCAACAACATATTATCCCCTACTTTTTTGCACGAATTTTGACAAAATCGCACTTGGCTCTTGAACGTTTGATGCTGATATGTTATGATTGTGTAAACATAAAGTCAAATTATGTTTATTTATGCGTTGATAATTTGACATTATAAGGAGATTTTATTATGTCTTTGCTTGACGACAAACTCGAAACTTTTATCACCGTGTGCGAAGTGAAGAATTTCACAAAGGCAGGCGAGATTCTCGGACTCACACAACCTGCCGTGTCTCAACACGTCAAAAGACTGGAAGAAGAACTCGGGACACAGATATTTTTGCGCAAAAAAGGGGAAATCGTGCTCTCGCAAGAAGGAGAAATCGCACTTTTGTATGCAAAAAGAATGCGTGCGCTTCAAGATAAAATGCGCGATAAAATCAAAAACGCAAAAGCGAATATCCGCAAAATCAGGATAGGCATAACACACACGCAAGAGAGCGGATATATGATTGAAGCGTTGTCAAAAATCGCGCTCGGCGACGATAACATAAACATAACTTTTATTACTGACACGATAAAGAATCTTTATGTTATGCTTGAAAATTTTGAACTCGATATCCTGATTATCGAAGAAAAACCGACAAATCCCGACTTCAACTTCATGGTGATCGACACGGATATGCTTATGTGCATGGCGTCAAGCCAAAACCCTATCGCGCAAAAGCCCGCAATCACGCTGAACGAACTGAAAAAACAACATCTTATTTTGCGCCTGCCCACTTCCGCAACGCGCGAAAAATTTGCTAACTCGCTCGAAGCAATCGGAGAGTCTATCGACAATTTTGACGTAATCATCGAAGTGGACAGCATTTCTACGATAAAAAATCTTGTCAAAAAAGACGTGGGCGTATCCATTCTCTCAAAGGGCGCGTGTATGAAAGAGTTGCGCAAAAAATCATTGGTTGCTCTGCCGATAGAAAACCTGAGCATGACGCGCGAAACCACAATCGTGTATCATAAAACCTTCAATCACGTCGAAATAATAGAAAGAATCGCCGCCGCATATCAGGAAATCGCAAAACAATAAACCGATAAAAAACGAACGTTCGTCCGATAATAACGGAAACGGCGTATTGACGAGCGGAATATTTGATAATATAATTTAATTATATAGGCGTTTTTCAATATAAAACGCCGCAAAAACAGGGGTGAAGAGATGAAACTTGACAAACTCAAACAGAACAAAGGACAAAGCGCGGACTTTATGTTCGGCTTTATCGGCGACGTCATCAAAAAATTCGGAAAACGCGACTGCGGCAGTCAGGGCGAAAGAGACGCCGTCAACTATATGGCGCAAACGGCGAAACCGTACGCCGACAGCGTGACGACCGAGCCGTACCACGCAAATACGCTTGCGTTCATGGGCTGGATATACATAACTGTGACGCTCATTCTTGCGGCGTTCGTCGTGGCGTTTTTCGCGCCGCTCGTGTCTGTCGTCTTAATCTTAATCGGCATGTCTCTCATGATTCTCGAGTTCGTGCTGTATCGCAAAGTCGTGGATTTTCTTTTCCCGAAACGCGAATCTCTCAACATGACGGCAATCAAGAAACCGACATGCGAAGTGAAACGTCGCGTTCTCATCAGCGGACACGCCGACGCGGCTTACGAATGGACGCTCAATTACAGAATAAACGGAAAAGCGTTTATCGCACACTTCCTTATCTCCGTCATCGGCATACTTTATTTCACGGCTGTTGCCGTTGCCGAATGTGTGATAACGGGCATGTTTGCAAGTCCTTTGAACAACACTTCACTGCTTATCGCGCTTTGCGTGAGCGGCATTTTCGTTCCGTTTTGGATTCTCATGTATATCCTTTTCAATCCGAAAGTGGTCGTTGACGGCGCAACCGACAACCTTACGGGCTGTGCAATGGGGCTTGCATTTCTAAAAGCGCTCAAAGACAACGGCGTCGATTTCGAGCATACCGAAGTCGGTTGCATTTGCGCAGGCGGCGAAGAAGCGGGATTGCGCGGAGCGAAAGCGTGGGTGAAAGCGCACAAGAACGATTTCAAGGACTGCCCGACGACTATTCTCTGTCTCGATACGTTGCGAGAAGAAGACCACATGCTCGTAAACTACAAAGACATGAACGGTCTTATAAAGTGCGACGCCGAAGCAACCGAGTTGTGGCTTGACGCTTGCAAGCAAGAAGGCGTCACGTGCAAAAAAGGCAGCGTGGCGCTCGGCGCAACGGATGCCGCCGCATACACCGAAGGCGGATTCAACAGCGTGTGCGTGACCGCAATGAACTTCAATTTGCCGAGATATTATCACACGAGACTAGACGTCGCCGAAGACGTAAACAAAGAGTGTCTCGAAAAAACTTTTGCGGTGCTTTGCGACTTCGTAGAAAAAATTGACGAGCAAACAAAATAAACGCAAGTCGCAGAAAACCGCGTTTATCACACCAAAAAGATGTTATAAACCGCGAGTTTTTCAAAACTAATCGAAATATACGCGTCCCTACGCTTATATAATATAAGGATAAGGAGAAAAAATTATGGGAGAATATTCAAAGTATATCGACCCCAAAAGAAGAGCCGTCCCCACGCCAAAGAGCATGGTTGACGAAAAAGGAATTTGCGCGTTCGGCACGTTCGACAAAGAATTTGAACAAATGGATCTTGTCAAACTCAAAAAGCCCACCCGTGCACCGCAATGCATGAACCGTCTCAAACTCACGCTTTGGGAAGCGACGGAAGTGCATCTTGAAAACGGCGTGCTTCTTGCTGTCGTCTGCGACATGGGTATCTTCGGCAAAACGCTGAACATATTCTACGACAAACGCACGGGCAAAGTGTACTGCTGGGACACGAATCTCAAATCGAAAGACACAGTCATTGCGCCGAATCTCATCAACGGCGCGATTGCGGAAGGCGAAACGCCCGTCTCTCACGTCAAATACGTCAACAATTTCCAAGACGGAAGATGCGACCTTTGCGGCAAACACACAGGCAAATGCCTTATCACCGTACCGAGAAAAGACAAAACCATCGTCAAAGCAATAAAGGAAAACTACGGCGAAGCGACCATCGAATACGACTTCAAACTCACCCGTCTTTCAAAGCCTTGCGTTGCAAGCATACCCTTCGGAAAAAACCGCCCGCTTTACAGTCAGAAAGACTTCTTCAAAGCAGAAGGCAGACTTGTCATCAACGGCGAAGAAATGCTCACCGACGAAAACAGCACAGCAGTCGTTGACGACCATCGCGGATTCTATCCCCGTCGCGCACACTACGACTGGGTAACGACTATGGGCAAATGCAACGTGAACGGCGAAGAAAAATGGCTTGCTTTCAACCTTACGAGAAATCAATCCATTGACCAGGAAAAATACAACGAAAACATTCTCTGGCTCGAAGGCGAAACCAGCATTCTTCCGCCCGTCAAATTCACTCGCTCACCCGAAAGCAAAGATTTCTGCGACCACTCCACGTGGATAATCAAGGACGAACACGACATGGTCAATCTCAAATTCAACGTTCGCAACATGAACCCGATGATTATGCACGCGCTCGTCGTCAACATCGACTATTACGTCGCATTCGGCACTCTCGAAGGCTATATCCGCGACGAAGACGGCAACAAATACGTGCTTGACGGCATGATGGGCATGGGCGAAGACAAAACTTTGCTTTTGTAACAAACAAATCTTATACATATACGAAAAACCGCCGAAATTCGGCGGTTTTTTATTGTCAGTTTTTCTTTCGGCTTGTATCTGCTCCCCTTGCGGCCTTAACGCGTTTTCACGACAAAAAATTGTTAAGGTCCGAACCGACCACGCGTTTTGCCCTTTCAACGTCCTGATTTTGAACTGCGTCGTAGTATTCTTCGAGCACTCGCATGCCGTAATCTATGCCGTTTCTTCTAAGGCTTTCTTCCCAGAACGGAATCGTGAGCGGCTTGAACGCGTTGAACAACATAGGCGTGATAAGATTTTCGGATTGTATGCACATCTCGCGCGTGAATTCAAAAAGACATTCCGCAAGTTCGTGCGGATTGCCGCTTGCGTGCGCCTGCTTTCCGCGTTGCAATATATCGTCTAGAGCCTGACACTTCTCTCCTGCAAGATTGCGTATCGCGTGTTCTATGGACGGCAACTCGATATATTCTCGCAAATTGACGATAGATTTCGTCATATTCTCGTCAAGTTTTCCGCCGTTGAATCGCAGAAGCGAATAAAACGTTTCAATCGTACCCGTGCGCAGATAATCTGCAATGTACACGCCTTTTCTTGGAACGACTTCGACAAAGCCTTTTCTCTCAAGTTCGCAAATTGCGTCGTGCACGGCGGTTTTGCTTGTGGAAAACTGCTGGCTCATCTCTCTTTCGGACGGCAATTTTTCCCCGATTTTGAGATTGCCCAAAATTATCTGGTCTTCGAGTTGCGTCAAAAGCAATTCTTTGAGAGTGGGAACTTTTATTTTTATCGGAACGAACGGCATATTGTCTCCTTTGGATTTGGTCAAACCACAATCACAACTGTAATTATAACCTACATCAGTCATAAAATCAATACTAAATCAATATTTTTTTATTTGGATATTGATTTTTATTTATCGAAATGATATTATAATTTTACATTGGTCAGACCATATAAGGAGGTAGAATTATGGCTGGAAAATACGACGCCGTCGTCATAGGCGCAGGCACGGGCGGATTGTCCGCGGCACTCGCTCTTGCAACGGCAGGCAAAAAGACGTTGCTCATCGAGCAACACAATCTCCCCGGCGGATGCTCGACGAGTTTTATTCGCGGAAGATTCGAGTTTGACGCATCGTTGCACGAATACTGCGGCATAGGCAGCAAAGGCGACTGGGGCTTGCCTGGCAAAGTCATGATGGAAGACTACAAACTCAACATCAACTGGCTGCTCGTCCCCGAACTTTACAGATGCATCGGCGTAACGAGAAGCGGAAAACGCTTCGATTTGACGTTGCCGGTCGGCATCGACAACATCATCGACGTTATGGAAAAAGCCGTTCCCGGCTCGAGAGAACCCATGAAAACGTTCTTTGACCTTGCAAAAGAATGTGTGGACGCACACGATTATTTTTCCGACCACATATTCGACAAGTTCGACAAAAACGACATGGTTAAAGTGGACAGCATGCTTTATCTCAAACGCTTCCCCAACTTCCTTCGCCTTGCAGAACGTCCCTTCAACGCCGTTTTGAGAAAAATCGGTATGCCCGAAGACGCAATCGACATTCTCGACGTTTACTGGACGTATATAGGAATGGACTACGAGCGACTCAGTTTCGTGCATCAGGCGTGGATGCTTTACATGTATGCTACGAAATGCCCCGCTATCTGTCAATACAACGCGCACGGCATGACCGTTGCGGGCGTCGAACGTTTCCGCGAACTCGGTGGCGAACTTTGGCTCAACGTAAAGGCAAACAAAGTCGTTTCGGACGATAAAGGCAAAATCGTGGGCGTCGATACGAGCGTGGGATTTGTCGAAACCAACTACGTCATCGCAAACGTCAATCCGCAGACGGCATACACCACTCTTCTCGACAAACGCATCGCCGTCCCCGAACGCGAAATCAAGAAAGCGCACGCAATGAAGCACAGCATAAGATTCTTCAACGCATACGTCGCGCTCAACAAGAGTGTCGAAGAACTCGGCATAAAAGACTACACCATTTTCATGCCCGGCACTTTCGACACGAAAAAGAACTTCGAAGCGAGCAAACACTATGAAGGCAACGACCATAGCGTCGTGGTCACCTACAACGTCGTCAATCCCGACGCGTCGCCGAAAGGCACGACCGTAATGACGTTCACCATTGCGTACACGGAAGACGTGTGGGCAAAATTCTCCCAAAGAGAATACGTCAAGCGCAAACAAGACCTTTTCAAGCGCGTCATGGACAATTTTGAAAAGGATACGGGCATAATCATTCACGACTGCATCGAAGAAATCGAAATGGCGTCTCCCTGGACGTTCGCGCACTATCTCAAAACTCCGCAAGGCACGACCTACGGATACGACACGAACGACTGGAACACCATGGTGTCGAGACTTATGTGCATAAAGAAAGACCAACCCATTCACGGTTTCAAGACCTGCGGCGCGGCAGGCGCACGCGGCGACGGATACAGCCAGACCTACATAAACGGCAAAGAAATGGCTGTTTTGTTGCTCGAAGACATGAAGGAGGACGAAAAATGAAAAACGTAAAATTCAGTTCCGTCGGTCTTATGGATATTCTCTATTTCACGACGAGACCTAAAAACCGCGAAAAAATGATTCAGGCGGCAAGCACGAAACCGTTGATTGCCGAATACGAAACCAACAGAAAAGCCGAAGAAAGACACCCCGAAAAACAGGATTTTGTCATAACCGACATCGTCGAACACGACGAAAACGTAAAATCATATTTCCTTAAAAAGAAAGACGGCACGAATCCTGCGTTTTTCAGAGCAGGACAATACGTCGTCGTTCGTCAATACATCGACGGAAAACTCATCGCACGTCCGATTTCGCTCTCCTGCGGTCCGGATTTCTCGCTTGACGGCAAATACGTCATCACCGTAAAACGCGCTCCAAACGGATTTATGAGCAACTATATTCTCGACAACTGGAAGGTCCGCGACGAAGTCGTGACTTCCGGTCCGCAAGGCGTGTTCTATTACGAAGGACTCCGCGACGCACAAAACGTCGTCGCAGTGGCAGGCGGAAGCGGCATAACCCCTATTCTGTCTATGGCGTACGCGATTATGGCAGGCGACGAAGATTTCAATCTCACCGTGCTTTACGGCAACAGAACGGAAAAAGATATTCTCTTCAGAAAGGAATTTGAAGAAATATGCAAACGCACCGACAAAGTTAAAGTCGTCTACGTTCTCTCCGACGAACAAAAAGACGGTTGCGAAAGCGGATTTGTCACTGCGGAACTTATCAAAAAATACGCAGGCGACGAACAATACAGCATTTTCGCGTCAGGTCCGCAATCGATGTACACCTTCCTTGACGGCGAAGTCGCAAAACTCGGTATCGCACAAAAATTCTACCGCAAAGAACTTTTCGGCTCGGCAAAAGAACCGTGGAAACTAAACGGCTATCCGCAAGACGCAAAAGACAAGGTGTTCAATATGCACGTGAAAATGTGCGACAAAGAATTCGACATCCCGTGCAATGCAAACGAGAATATGCTCGTCGCACTCGAACGTGCAGGAATTGCAGGTCCGAACCGTTGCAGGGGCGGCATTTGCGGTTGGTGCAGAAGCAAACTTTTGTCGGGCGAAGTCTTTATCCCCGAAAACACCGACGGCAGACGCGACGCCGACAAAGTGTACGGCTACATCCACCCGTGTGCGTCATTCGCACTCTCCGACGTAAGCATCGAAGTGCCAAACAACAAATAATCTCTTTTCGCTATATGAAAAGGAACTGCTTTTTGCAGTTCCTTTTCATATTTTAAATCGTTGGTATTTTTGATTGTTTCGCAAAAACAACACTTTATATCTGCGTTATTAGGTAATAAAGTCTTCATTCCGTCATTTTTGTTCGTCGTACGTTTCCAGAAAACTGTGCTTAACTCCGTCTTTTTTATATGCGATGACCGTTTCCAGATGCACGTTTTCCACACTTCTGAATATGCATTTCTCAACGTCGGGATTGCTCTTTTTCAGTTCGCGAATGAGTTCTTTCGTCTCCTGTCGCTTGCTGTGATTTTGCCCGTTGTTGCAGGACGTGCACGTGTCCGTAAACTTGCACGCGCATTGTATGAAATGCAAATCGTTGTAGTCTCTCCACGCTTTTATGTCGTCTTCGCGCACGAGATAAAGGGGGCGTATGAGTTGCATGCCTTCAAAGTTCGCGCTGTGAAGTTTCGGCATCATAGTCTGTATCTGCGCACCGTGCAACATTCCCATAAGTATCGTCTCGATGACGTCGTCGTAATGATGTCCGAGCGCGATTTTGTTGCAACCGAGTTGCTTTGCGAAGTTGTACAAATATCCGCGTCTCATTCTTGCGCAAAGATAGCACGGCGACTTGTCAACGTTGTACACGCTCTCGAAAATGTCCGTCTCGAATACGGTTATCGGCACGTTGAGACGACGAGCGTTTTCTTCGATTATACGGCGATTCTCGGGCGCATATCCCGGGTCCATAACAAGATATTTGACGTCAAAATTCACGTTGCTGTGACGTTTGAGTTCTTGAAAACACTTTGCCATAAGCATGGAATCTTTCCCGCCCGATATGCACACCGCAATAGAGTCTCCGTCCTGAATAAGGTCGTATTCTTTTATCGCTTTGATAAATTTGCCGAATATATCGGACTTAAATTTCTTGCGCAAACTCTGCTCGACTTTGGCGCAGAAATCGTCGTCCACCTGCTTTTGCATCTGTTGTCTCAGCCACGCAAAATATCCGTCTTCGAGACTGTATGCGTCGTAACCTTGCTCGCATAGCCATTCGACGACGTCCACGCTCAAAATTCCTTTTGCGCAATACACGACGATTTTCTTTGACTTGTCCGCAGGCGGATTTTCTCGCAGTTCTTCTTCCGTAACGCTGACGGAATCGGGTATGAAACCGTACGCCCTGTCTGTCTCGGGGCGCATATCGAAAAGAACGTATTCGTCTTTGCTTAATTTTTCGAGTTGTTCGATGTTTATCTGCATATCAATAGTTTGTCTGATTTTGTGAATCGTCGGTATATCTTGCGCTTTGTTTTTCGAGATATCCTTCGGTGTCGACGATATATTTTTTTGGATTGTTCGCACTGACGTACACGTCTATATCGTCTCCGACGACGTAGTTTTCTCCGCCGTCAAGCAACAGTTTCTGCGTGTACTCGTTTCTGTCTCTACCCATACAAACGAGCGTCGCAAGCGTTTTGTTGTTGACGCGCGTATTCTTGCGTTCGATTTGAGCGATTCTCGCAACGACGAGCGTGCCTTCTTCTCTATACTTGTCGAGTTTTGCTTCTCGCACTCTCGAAATCACGTACGGAATCGCAATTATCAACACCACGACCGCTGCCGCAATGAGACACGCCATACACGGCAGATAGTTGAATCTCGCACTATGGAAGTCGCTCGGGTCATTCGGCATATAATACACCGTCGTTTTCCCGCCTACATGCATGCTCATATCGTAGGTATCCAACACTCCGCCGTACGTTTTTCCGTCCACTTGAAATTCCACCGTAACCGTGTGATTTGTGTTTCCGTCCGTTGAAGAACTGATAACAATATTTGTAATCTCCGCTTCTGTCTTGACGCCGTTGCGTGCGTATGCGGACGCGTTCATCAGCGAGTACACGCCCACGACAATCAACACGACTGCCATCACGACCATAATTATATTTGAAGTAACTTTTTTGTTTTTCACCTTGTAAAATTCCTTACGTTGAATATAAAAAACGAAAATCGCACGTTTTCGTGCGATTCTCGCATTATCTGGTGTTCCCGGCGGGAGTCGAACCCACGGCCTTTCGCTTAGGAG
>CALGEU010000319.1 GCA_937881285.1 uncultured Clostridia bacterium
TAAAGGATATGTTCTGCATTACTTGTTGTTTTCTATCATTGTCTTAACTTCTTCAATTGAATAAACACTTCCACCCCCTTTTGAGTGCAAAATCATATGACAATTGGGACAAACTGGAATCAAATCATTCTCCGTTATTTTTCTTTCACCTGTTTTGTTTAATGGAACAATATGATGTACATGTATTTTCCCTTTAAAATCTTCCCCATATGTTGCTGCCGCGTCAAAACCACAAATAGCACATCTAGTGCCATATTTTTCGAGACAAGCTCGTCTCAATTTTGGATCGCGTTCATATTGACTCGTCTTTACTGTTTTTTTCTTGCCTTCGACAGTAATAAAAGACAATCGTTCTTCTTCCGGATACAAATCATCATAAGTTCCCCAATTAAGAAGAGCTGACCAATCTTTTTGAGCAAATACTTTTTGCTTTTCTTCTTCACAAACAATATCATTTTGATCCACATTATTTGGATAAAACTCTTTTGTGAAACCGATAGGTGTTTTCCTATCTTCGGAACTGACAACCAAAACCGATATCAATGGCAAACCAAGTTCTTGGCATCTTTTACTGATTTTACCAACCTGACCACCTATTCCCCTACGATCAATTCCAGAAATTTTTTCAAGTTCTGCAAATGTGATTGTTTGTTTATTATTTGCTCTTTTAACCAAAGCATCTGCCATTATCTTTTGTTTCTCTGTTAAAACTGTCATTGTTTTTCTCCTTTTGTATATTATTTGTTTTGATTACGAAATACTAACTTTGAATGTGCCGGTGGCGGAAGGATTTACGAACTTGACGGCAACATAATATGTTGTGCCGGCTGTCATTGTGTATGTTATCTTAAAATTATTTCCGTCACCATCATCGTCACTTGTTTTCAAAGAAGATTGAGTTGAACTATACAATGTGCCGTACGTATCACGGCTTCCGGTGGATTGAATTGTGAAAGAACCATCAACCGTTGGTGTGAACACAAAATACACAATCTGTCCACTAGTGGTTATGGTTACATCGTAAGTTTGCCCACTTTCTGCAATATACGCCTTTTCAAAAGACGCACCATTATATGGTAATGCAAGCCATTCTTCTTCCGTGAGCCACTTTGCATACAACCTAGTTTTATCTTTGTTACCATATGGTGCAGAAACTGCTTTTCCTTCAAAAGCTTCATTGTCATACCAACCACAGAAATGGTATCCGTCTCTTGTAAGTGTCGGCAAAGAAGTCAAATACGTTGCTGTAATTGGCTCAACGCTTTGTTCGCAATTGGTGACAAAAGAATATGTGTGTTCCGCGCCGTCGGAATTGTAAACTCTTGTTGCGCTTGTAAAGGAACTGTTATCGTTTGAATTAATTGAAATTGTTTTCCATTGTTCTTCCGCACCTACATAAAACACTGTTTCCAATCCACTGCAGTTTGAGAAAGCATAATCATCAATACTAATGACGCTAATCGGAATTATTATATCTTTCAAATTGCGGCAATTAAAAAAAGCATAGCTTCCGATACTAATCACGCTATTCGTTATCATAACATTAGTTAACCCTGAACAACTTGCAAATGCTTGTGAAGGAATTCTTCTACTACCTGTGATACACACGCTAAATGATCTACTAGCACATTGTTTTGCTATTATACCAGTTGCATATACATTTGATTCAATGTGAGTTAAAGATGTGCAATTTAAAAACGCATCGTCTTTAATATACACAATGCTATCGGGAATTGCAATTGTTTTGATGCTATTACAACCAGAAAATGAAGCCGCACCAATTTCTGACAAACTATTATTATCTGCAAAGAAAATGTCAGAAATACTCGAACAATTTAAAAATAGTTCGGAAGGAATTACCTTGACCTTTTCCCCAAATACAACATGTTCAATGCTTTTCATACTTCCAAATAATTCATCTCGACATTCTGCATTAACTGCATTATAGTATACCCCTGTTAAATTTGGACATTCAAGAAATACTTTTGAACCAAAATACAAAATTGTGGACGGAATTGTTATTATTGACAATTCGCTTTGACCTGCAAAAAACTCATCTGCAACAATCCTTGTGCCTTCTCTTATTGCTTCTATTTTCAAACACCCCTGCTTGATTGCTACTGCAACATTGCCTAAATACAACAATCCTGCGGGTTGATTCTCAAACCATTTTGTACTCCAAAAGACATTTTTCCCTATATGCTTCAAAGATTGCGACATAGTTATCTTTTCAAGATTGATGCATTGTGCAAATGCCGACTCTTCAATTTCTTCAACGCTATCCGGAATCAATACTTCATTCAACAGACTGCACCCATAAAATGCGTTTGTCTCTATTTTTGTGATAGAATTCGGAATAATTATATGATCAAGCGAATTCCAGTCTTTGAATGAATCCTTTGAGATTGTTTCAATTGTGTCACTAAGATATGCAAGATTTATTCTTTGATTGTAGTATTTGAAAATATCTTTCTCCGTAGACTTGCCATAATATTCTGCACAATATGTATTATAGACACTATTAAATAATAGAACAGATTTTCTTAAATTTGAAATGGACACATATCCGCATTTCGCACACATTTCCCCTGCCAAAAGTTCACTATGATCAATTGTGCCATTCAAAATTGAAAGTTCAATTTTCTTGGCATAATCGCAATCAATACAACGTCTTATTTCAAAACCGTTTGTTGTGCATGTTGCTGGCACTTTTTTTACAAGAATCATATTGTGTTCATGTGGAACATCAGATCCGTCTGAATCTTCCTTAGAAATAACTGTTACATCTTTCCTTGCAGTGCAACCAGAAATCGTGCAATGATGCGACTTTTCACCAGTTGTGGTTTTTGTAGGCTCAATATCAATGGTCCAAATATCCGAAAATATATGTTCACCTATTATTTGCATATTTTCATATTTTTCGGCATCGCAAAGCGAACAATACCACACTCTTAATCCTTCCGTAATATGAGTTGGTTGAACGAGAATATACCAAGAGCCAAACTCATGCTTATGAGAAACCCATTTTACATATACATCAAGATTACCGTCAAACCCAGTTTTTTTCAATGATTCGAATGATGTTGCAGACATAAACAAACTGTCAAGGTAAATACCGTCTAAATAGTACCCTTCACGCTCAATTGTCGGAATATCATCTGAAATTTTCCAAATAAATGCTTTTTCGCCATTGTTTGGATGAACTGTCACGGTAAACTGATTATCAGACAAATTATCATTAGTTGTATTTTCATTACAGGAAACAAATAATGATGCAATAATAAAAACAAGCACCAAAAC
>CALGEU010000320.1 GCA_937881285.1 uncultured Clostridia bacterium
TGAAACCGATTGAGACTTTCGTTTTCGAGCCGACGGACGAAATGCCGTTCTGGAAGTTGTGCACGATAGGCGCAAGCGATTACACAATGCCCGAAAGAGATATAGGTTGGGGCAGAAAAGCGAATCGTCGCAACGAATACGTGATGTTCGTATCTCCCGAAGTGAAAATCGCACAGCCACAAGGCGAAGACGAAAAAGCAGAGTGGCTGTTTCTGAATTCTTTGCTTTGGTCAACGGCAGAATACGCTTTCACCGAAAAGGACAATCTCACCGTATCCGACACTATAGATATGGGACTTGACGGAAAGTATTGCGGAACGGTGCTGTTGTTGCCCGAGATAATGAAAACTCCGCGTATCGTAAAATGTTTCGTTTCGGCGCACAAATTTATATCGATATTTCAGGTCATGCCGATAACGAGAGATATGCTTTCGAAGAAACTTCGGAAGAGAACGAACGGTGTTTACTGGCTTATGGAGCAGTTTTACACTCACGACGACGATTACAAACTTATATCGTCAAATCCGCTCGCAACGCTTTAATCTGCGCAATAAAAATCAATAAATATTCGGATTGAGAAATAGCAATAAAAAACGCGCGATACGTTCGCGCGTTTTATAATATAATTCAGCAAATACATATTATTTATTATCCTTGTTTTCCACCGTGATAATGCGGCCGCAGAATTCGCATTTGACTTCGTTCGGATTGTCCGATTCGTTTACACCGCCGCAAAACGGGCATTGTATGGAAAACTTTTGGTCTGCTTTGGGCGCATAGATTTGTTTTATCTGTGTGCCGTTGACGGTGAAGCCTTTGAGATAGCGTTTGTTTATGCAAAAGTTGACCGCTTCAACCGCTTCTTCGGGCTTGATTGCAAGGTGGCGAGCAATATCCGTCGTATCGCGAAAACCTTCTTCCGTGATTGCAACGACGATGCGTTGATATCTTTTTTGTTGTCCGTATTGAATCCACGAAACGGGCGCGCCGTAAAAGCCGAGCACCACGCCTACGATTCCGATTCCTAGCAACGCTTTGAAAAGCGCGCTTTCATCCATTCTCGTGCCGCCGATGACTGCAAGTGCGATTCCGACGGGGAATCCGATTGAAAGAATTATGCTGACAATCAATTTTGTCGTTATATTTTTTTTGAGTGTATCCTGTTTCATAACTTAATTTTATGATATTATTTCAATATAGTCAATGATTGAATGTAATTTGACTTTTGATATTTCCGTTATTGACAGTAATTTGACTGTATTGTAAGATATAAATATTAAATCGCAGGAAGAAAATCAATGCGTCATGATGCCGAAATCGGGGAAAAGTATATATCTGCTTTCCCATATTTAAGGAAATGGATAAACGAGTGTAATTGTTGTCATGAGAAAGGATACAATCCCGATATGCCGGAACATGTTGGCGGAAAGTATTCTTTGGCGGCAGACTATATACGTAAGAATTTTAAACCGTTGCAACTCAATTCTGACGGTTTGTGTCCGCATTGCGAATCAATTCTAAAAGGGGAAAAGCCGCAAATAATAAACGACGAACCCAAAATTCAAAAACGTATTAGACATAAAACAAAATCGATTATTGTGAGCGATGAACAAATTACCGCTTTTAAAACAATGGGGAATGTAATTTCGTACGAGAGTTTTATTGAAGGAATAAACAACGGTACAATACAAAAAATCGAGTTTGAAATAAAAGATTATGCCCATTACAAAAAATGCGTTATAAGAAGGAGAAACGATTTTATTGATATATTATTGACAAAAGACGGCTCTGAAAATGTCGGTTTTTTCAGAACATTTAAAGAAAACTATAAGTTATTTAAAATAAAAGGTGCAACTTATACGTTGAAACAAGTTTGGAACAAAGTTATTATATCTCAAGTCATAATAAAAGAATAGGCATATTCGTTAAAGTGGTTATCGAGCAATTCAGGCTTAGAGTATTTTCTTATTTTTTATATTAAATATTTTACAAAACGTACGACTTCTGACGATTTTGCTACAAATGTCAATTTCGGTATTGAAAAGCATACGATTTTAATGTAGTATATTACTATATTTTATTGCGCAAAAGCGCGAAAGGGAAAATTATGGCAGACTTAACCAAGCAGAAAAAGAAAGGCGCACTCACCGCAAATATGTGGATTTATGCGCTAGGTCTTATGGGCATCAATCTCGGCATCGGGCTCATAAACAGTTATCAGGCGGAGTTTTTCAACAAAATTCTTCAAGCCGATTTGATGGCGGTTGCGGGCATCATTCTCGCAGCAAAGTTTATTTCCATCGTTGCGGACTTCGTCATCGGCAATCTCATCGACAGAGCCAACTTCAAGGCGGGCAAGATGCGCCCATGGATTTTGTTCTCGGCGTTTCCGCTTGCGATTCTGACGATGATTTCTTTCGTGTTTATTCCGTTCACGAGCACGGCAGGCAAATACGTTTACATAATCTTCGTCGTCGTGTTGTGGAACATAAGCATGACAATGGCGGATATTCCGTCGCAGGGTATGCTTTCGCTCATTTCAAAGAGCAGTGAAGAAGTCAACAATGCGGCAGGTCTCGGCAATACTCTCAAATCCATTGCGCTTGCAGCCCCCGGCGTGTTCGTAAGTTTCGTGTGCATACTCACGGGAAGCGGCGGCGCGGTCGGCAAAACCGAATATCTCATCACCGCAGGTATAATGGCGGGGCTCGGACTTATCTTCCAACTTTTGATGTATTTCAAGTGTAAGGAAGTGGTCAAATCCAACTCGTCGGCAGGTATGAGTTTCAAGGAAATGTTCCGCGAACTCAAAAACA
>CALGEU010000321.1 GCA_937881285.1 uncultured Clostridia bacterium
CATTTCGTTCATTCTTGCGACGAAGTCTGCGTACACTTCGGCGCGGTTGGTCTCGTTGAGAATCTCGTGACGAGCGTCGGGGTAAAGTTTTACGGTAAGGTCTTTTACGCCGAGAGTTTTGTATTGCTCGTAAAGTTTTTGAACAAGTTTGCCGTTGCCGCCGACAGGGTCTTTGTCGCCCGAGAAAATAGCGATGGGTTTGTTGACGTCGATTTTTGCGAGATTTTCTTTCTTGTAGGACTCTTTGAGACCGTTAAGGAAGAACTTGAAGAACGCAATGGACATGACGTCGCCGCATTGTTCGTCGAGTATGTATTTTTTGACTTGCTCTCTATCTCTTGAAAGCCACGCAAATTGAATCTTTTCTTTCTTGAACGGAGCGTTGTACGAACCGAAAGAAAGTTTGTCGAGAAGTTTGCCCGTCTTTTCGCCGCCGAGCGTCTTGTATTGCATATTCGAAATCGCCGCGCCCATATTGAGAACCGCGCCTTTCATCATTGCAGAACCCGAAAGAATAACTCCCGTGTAGTCCTTGCACTCTTCGATGTAGCGTTGTCCGACCATAGAGCCGTAACTGTGTCCGAGATAAATCACTGGGAGATTGTATCTGTCTTTGAGCATCTTGGTGATTGCGCACTCGTCCTGTACGGTGTCGAAATAGATGTTGCCCTTGTGATAACCTTTGACGCCTTTTGAAGATTGTTTGGTGCTGGTCATGCCGTGAGCACGATGGTCGTCTGCAAAAACGATATATCCGTTGTCGTTGAGATAGTTTGCAAAATTGTCGTATCTGCGAGCGTGTTCCGCCATACCGTGAGCGATTTGCACCACGCCTTTTGCATTTCTCACGCTATCCCAAAGATAGCACTGCAATACCGTTCCGTCAAAACTTTTGAACTTTTCAGTCTTCATATAAAACTCCCGATTATCGCCCGAAACGAGCGTTTTTTTCATAATAACGATATTATAACACCGTTTTTTGCAAATTTCAAGACGCAATAATACGCAACTTTCGCTCCGTTTGTTACATAATATGGCTGTATGACGGAAAACTCAAAAAGCGACAACAACGGCAAAAAACTCAAAATCGTCTTCACCGGCGGCGGAACGGGCGGACACGTATACCCCAACGTCGCGCTCTTCGACGACTTTGAAAAAGCAGGCTTCGACGTTGCGTATATAGGCGGAACTGGCAATACGGTCGAGAAGCGACTTGCGCGCGAAAACGGCGTGAAATATTACGGCGTTCAAACGGTAAAACTCGTGCGCTCGATGTCTCCGTCCGCAATGAAAAACAATCTTTCGATTCCGTTCACGCTTTCAAAAGCCGTGAAAGAGTGCGTGAACGTTCTCAAAAAAGAAAAACCGAACGTCGTGTTCTCAAAAGGCGGATTCGTATCTCTGCCGACCGTTCTTGCCGCACGCAAACTCGATATACCCGTCGTTGCTCACGAGAGCGATTTGACGCTCGGGCTTGCAAACAAAATCGCAAAATCGAAAGGCGCAACCGTTCTCAAAGCAAATCCGCATTCCACTTTCGACGGCATACTCGTGGGACTTCCCTTGCGCAAAGACCTTTTTGCCGCAAACAAAGAACAATCGATAAAAACTCTTGGCATAAAAAATCCGAGCGGAAAAAAAATTCTGCTCGTTCTCGGCGGTTCGTCGGGGGCAAAAGCGATAAACGACGCGATAAAGGACAATCTTTCCGCGCTTCTTGAAAGATACGTCGTTCTGCACGTCACGGGCAAAGGCAAAGCAACGGAAAAAAACTCGAAAACTTACGACGATAAAAATCATAACTCTGCAAACGACAAAGATGCTCTTCAAAGTCCGATTAAAAACGGTTATTACGTTTTTGAATACGCCGACGAGATTCAAAATTTTTATGCGGCAAGCGACGTGGTTTTGTCAAGAGCGGGCGCAACTGCGGTGTTTGAAATATCCGCACTCAAAAAACGAGCATTGTTCGTTCCTTTGCCCAAAGGCGTTTCACGCGGAGACCAGATTGACAACGCACGCCTTGCAAAAGAATACGGCGCAACCGTACTCGAACAAGACGAAAATTTTTCGTCTTCGCTCTGCTTAGCACTGAAAACCGCAGAAAAAAATCCACCCATGAAAGAAATATCCGTCGACGCAAACGGAAAAATTGTGAACGTCGTGCGTGATATAGTGGGTGCATGCAAAAACAAAAAACTATAGCCAAATGGCTTGCGGTGGTGCTTCTTCTCACGGTTGCGATTGCCTGTTACGTGGCACTTTCCGCAATACTGCAAAAAAGCGACGATACGAACGTTGCAGGCGCAAACGACTCGAATCCGCAACAACAAACTCCCGTCAAAAAAACTTATTCGACTTTTCCCAGAAAAGCAGAAAACGTTGACAAAAACGCGATAAATCACGTTGGCGGCTCGGATGACGAAACGCTTCTTTCAACCGTATGTTACCGTGGAAAAACTCTCTTGTTTTTCAAAAGCGAATCGGACGACAGAGACGTCAAAGAATCGGGATTGTACATAGCGGTATTTTCAGACTCGACTCTCGAAAAAACGGTAAAAATCGGCGAAACGAACGAAACGTTTCTCGACTGTTCTCTGTCAAAAAACGGACTTGTCGTTTTCATATCGTCGCAAAACGAAACGCGCGTTTTGTCTTTTGACGAAAGCGTAAACGTAAACGCAAGATGCGAAACGAAAAAATACTCTTTGCTTAAAGCGTATCTTCACGCAAATTCGCTCTTTGCCATAGCGTACGACGGCGGCGAATTTTCAAGAATATCGGTAAGCGAAAATCTCACTATATCCGGCGACAATTTCGTATGTTCGGCAAGTGACGTTTCAGACTATTCAATCACGGCATATTGCGAAAAAGTCTTGATATTTTCAAATTCGGCAAACGGCGCAAATTGTTTGACTTATGAACAAAACAAGGGTTTTAACAATATGTTTTCACAGAATAAAAGCAAGATTGTGCAAATATTGCCGGTCGTTGCAAGTGAGAATCAAACTTTCGTTTTGCTCTTGAAAAAGCAAGACGGCTACGACGTCGCGTCGCTAGACTCGTCGCTTGCGCTCATCAAAAAAGAACCCGTCGAAAGCTCTCTGAACGCCGCCCTTTTCTCAAACGGAAATTCACTTTCCGTGCTCACAGAAAACGGTTTTTATCGCTTTTGCGCACATCTTGATTTCAGCGGAAAATCTTCTATCGATTCCGTCGGAATCTCAAAAAATTATACTGCGTTGAAAGCCTTTGACGGCGACGAAAACACGATTCTCGCAACTAGTGAAAGCGGCGTAGAATTGCTGGTTTTCGACGGCTCGTCGTTCAAAACAGTCGCTACGCTTCCGCACATAGAAAACGCTATCCTTTCGTCGTACATAACCGGTGAAAACGGATATGTTTCTCTCGCCTTCGAGAGTGATTCAAACTCAAAAACAACGTATATGGGCTTTGGGAAAAAGGACGTTTTCGTTGCGCGTATATTGACAAGCAATGAAGGATAAGTTATACTTTGAATATGAGCAAATCGGCAGTGCAATCGGTTACGAACACAAAAGGTAAACGCGCGACTTTGACGGTCGGGCTTGTGTTGTCGTTGCTTGCTTTCGTGATAACCGCATACGGCACGGCAACGTTTTTCCTTCCGAAACTCGATATACTCACAAACGTCGGCGTGTACGATTTCGTTCGCGTATGCTACGTCATCGGCCTTGCGGTTTCTTTCGTGGGAGTCATACTTTCCGTGATAGGTGCAAACGGCAACGTTCCTATGGCAAAAGCGTCTTTCTTTTTCGGGACGATGACTTTCATTCTCTCGGCGGCTTTTCTCGTGGTCGTGGTGCTGTTTCACGTTTTAGTTCCGCTCGACGCAATGGGACAACTCGGAATTTAAGACACGTCGCCATTCGATTGCAGTTTGATATTTGAAACATTATAAGACGATTGTAAATGATAATATGCAAAAAGCGTTGCAAACCGCAACGCTTTTACTTTTATGACATTATATCGAAGACAACATTTCAAACAATCTTAAACGTTCGTATCGTTTGAATCGTCCGGTTCGCTTCTCCCATCGAATTCGTTATTTGTCTCTATTTCGTTTCGAGCGGCAATATCGATGGCGACTTCGTCTTCTTCACCGCCCGATTGTCTGACGTACGGTTGCGTTTTGAATTTTCTTGCAAATCTGTCGCCAAGCGATTTGACGATAAAATAGCATATAAGCCCCGTGACGATACCGGCGATTGC
>CALGEU010000322.1 GCA_937881285.1 uncultured Clostridia bacterium
TGCCTTTTCATTTTCTTGTTTTCCTTTTGATAAATGCCCCTTGCATTTTGCTCGTCTTTTCCAGTTTTTCAAAAAATATTGACTTTTTTTATACGTCTGATATATAATATTTTTGCTACAAATCCGAATAACTACCACAATGAGAACACCATTACCATCGGTAACAGGTGTATGTTTGCGCACATAGTTTTCATTGTGGAAAGCATGGATTTGTAGCAAAATCAGCAGACGTGCACTTGTTATATTTTTTTGTCATTTAGTTGCTCGTCTGAAAAAAAAGGAGGAGCAATTTTGAAAAAATTCAGCAAAATTTCAACAGTTGTTTTAGTTCTATTGTTGCTGGTGTCGTTGTTTGTCGCATGTGATACGTCTCAAGACGAAAAACCTAACGACACGCAAGAACACGTTCACACTTTTGAACAAAGTTTTTCCAACGATTCGGAGTATCATTGGCACAAGGCGACATGTGAACACGTCAACGAAGTCAGCGGTAAGGAGAGACACAAGTTTAACGCTGGTGTTTTGAACGCTGACGGTACGGAAAAAGTTTTTACTTGCACGGTTTGCCGATACACAAAAAACGTAAAGGTTGAAAAAGAAGAAGTAAAAGCAACCGTTAAGCAGTCAAAAATCGACCTTAGCACGTTTAGAGTCAATATTCCCGAAGGGACAAAGTATCTCGGAATCACGACGAAAAAGAACGGTGCAAAGACTTCTTCGGATTCCGACAGCCCAGAAGTAAGTCAATATCTCAGCGCATTTTCCGATTTTAACGAACTTATCAACAAGGAAATCACGTTCAGCCAGATTAGAAAGGTGTTTTTGAAGCACGAAATGATCCCGACGTATATCGAAACGACTGAAACGGTTGTAACCGACCGCCCGATATATGAAATGGTCGAAGATCCCCAAACGGGTGAAATGATTCAAAAAACCGATGAAAACGGACAGCCTGTTCAAGCAAAAGATGAAAACGGCAATCTTCTTTTTGAAACTGAAGAAATCGTAAAAAGAGAAATTGTAGGTGAAGAGTATAAAAAACTTTTCTCATATGACGTTGACGGAGATATAAAGCATGCAATTCATGAAACCGTAGACGGTATCGTGAAGTATTATGCCGCCGACGCAGACGGAAATGCAATACTATCCGATGGCGAGAGAGTTCAAGTTGCGCTTCCGAAAGAAGGCGTTGATTGGCAATACGTTTACGAAAAAGATTCGCAAGATAACGAACTGTATCTTCGCGATTCAGAAGGCGGTTACGTTTTTGCGGACGAACTTGAAGAAGACGAGATTGACCCGAAAGAGAAACTCGTTGAAGTCAGCATAGAAGAATCGCAGGATACGTTTGCACTTGATATTATCAAACTCAAAGTCGTAAACAATTTTGCATTCATTTGTTTTTCGATTCCGATTCCCGATAAATGTTATTACGGCGGAACGTATACCATTGAAGAAGCAGACGGCACAATCACTCGTTTTACGTCAAAAGACCTTCCGACAAGAAAGGATGAAAGCAACGCCGCAACCTACGATAGCGTGGATTATTATACAAACAGATTTGTTCAATCATACGTTCTTGACACTACGACCGGGAAAATATATCCGCTCGGAAACGGAAGCGCGTCATATAATCTCGATGAAATAGACGAGTTCGGCATGGCAATGATGGGGGCTAAAAAATATGAAATACGTCTTGATGAAGACGGTGTAAATCTCACTCTTCGCGATATATCAAGCAATATCGTTGACTATGAAGGGAACAACGCGCTTGCGGTTTATAAGGATAGAAACGGCATTATTTATGTAAAAGAATCATATGAAAACAGAACTTTGGTGGATGTCGTTCATTACAACAACATAAATGTAACGTTTGTTTATTATTCGATCAAAACACTTTTGGTATATAGCGAATGGTATACTCCGCCATTCGTTTTTGACCTTAAGAATAATGCGTATTCTTTCAAAAACGGAAAATTGAAAATGGTGATCGGATATGATAAAACTACCAACCAACTTAAGTATTCCGATAAAGATTATTCTGAAACTAATGAGAAATTACAATTACGCTCATTTGCAGAAGGCATGAAAAGTGCTAATAAAATAAAGGAAGTTTTTATCTTAAATTCTAAATTATATGTTCTTACAGATATAGGTCATGGTAGTGCTGTGTTGAATGGACAATATTCTTATCTGATTTCAAATGTTAACAGTATAGTTTTAGAAAAAACTATTGTTTCAACTTGTATTGGCTTCTATTTGCCAGATGATAGTTGTATAACAGCTATTGTTGCATATAGTAATCACGACTTATTATTGATGGAAAAGGTTTATACGTATGTATATAACAATGGTATAATTGTGATCAATACTAACAACGGAAAGTTAAGAATAGTTTATATTAAATCGGGAGATTTCCTGACGAAGGAAGAAAGATTATCCTGGAAAATAGTTGACTCTTCAATTGGGCGTAACTTCCCTGAATCAGGTGAAAACGTTTACTACAAGGATATAACATTGGAGTATAAAGGAAATATACTTGATGTGAATGACGGAAACACGATTCAAAAAATAGAGCTTCCGGTTATTAACTATGAGAACAACAGCATTTTGTTCAAACTTATAGGACGCAGATCTGAAAATAATACCGGTATATACTATTTTTCACTAGATTTGGAAGGAAATCTTCCCGATAAAGTCATTTGTTATAATACCGCCGATGAAT
>CALGEU010000323.1 GCA_937881285.1 uncultured Clostridia bacterium
ATGACCACGCCCCTTTCCATTGCTTCTTTGCCGAGAGTTTTGATATATTCCGCAAGACCTTGCGTTGCGCGTTTGACGGTGAAAACGTTCATGCGGTTCGTGCCCAAATCGAGAACGCCGCGCATGCCTGCCGTGCCGAACTGCAACGGGCAGTAAAACATTTCTTTTTTCTCGTCTTCGCTTAAAGACGCAAGGCGAAGTTTGTCTTCGCTCGTGAGTTCGTCCGACGCAAGCCATTGCTCGTAAACTTTCTGATAATCCATAGCAATACTCCTGTTGAGATATTGTATAAATTATACCGCCAAACGAGCCTTTATGTCAACGGTGATTTAACTCCGCGCAAAACTATGCGCTTTTGCGGCGAATAGGTGTCCGAGCGTATAAGAACGGTTTTCACGAGTTTGCCGTTTTCGTAATATTCGAGATAGCCTTTCGAGCGCAGACCTTCTTTGCCGTAAGTGTCTATGATCTCTTTGCCCGCTTCGATGCTTTCGTCGTCGCGATATTCGATTTCAAACGGCAGATTTTCCACCGTTTGCGAGCGGCGTTTTATTGTCTTTGTCTCGCCGCCGTACATTTCGGCACGCAGATATTTGCCGTCCGCTTTCATTTTGATGGTTATGGGCGAAGACGACACGTTGACAAATCGCAAATCGCTTGCGGAAGACACCATTGCGTCGAAACTCGGAGCGACGTAACTCACCGCAAGAGAGTGCGCTCTCACGCAGGTTATTGCAAGGTCGGCAAGCAAAGCGCAGTTGTAAAGAGTGCTCGACACCTGACACACTCCGCCGCCTATGCCTTCGACAAACTCTCCGTTCTGAATGATATACGCGGATTTGAAGCCGCTCTCTATCGTTCTTGCGCCCACGACGTCGTTGAAAGAAAACTCGTCTTCGGGATACAGAACCGTGCCGTCTATTTTGCGGCAGGCAAGCGCGACGTTGTCCTTTCTGTTTTGCGAACTGTCACCGTAGTAGGTTGAAAAGCAGGCTATCATTCGATATTGCTCCTTTGCGCACGCAATTCGGACGGGGACGGAAATTTGCACGATAGGAGCAAATATCACCGCCGTAATAAGAAAAAGCATAACCGTGCATAGCGCGCGCACGTATAAAGTGGTTGTTTTTCTCATAACCATAGTATGTGAGTAAAAACGAAAAAGAGACGGAATGTCTGTCAAAAAGATTGATATGCAAACGGTTTTCAATGTATAATAGCGTCGAGAGAGAATAATATGAATAAACAACAAATACTTATTTTGGTTCTGTCGCTCGTTGCCGGCATTGTCGGGACGGGACTCGGCGGAATTGTCGGCGTGTTGCTCAAAAACAAGGGCAACAAAGTTATGGGCAGAGTTTTGAGTTTTGCAGGCGGCGTTATGGTGGGCGTCGTGACTTTTGAAATGCTTCCCGAAGCGGTGGAATATTCCGTCATCGAAAACTCGTTTGAACAATCGGGTATATTGATTGCGGTGTTTGCGCTCATAGTCGGAATGTTGGTCATTTTCGGATTGAACAGAACGCTCGACGTTGTCGAAAACATGCGCGGCACTCACAAGAGCATAGAAGAGTTGCACCACGAGACGAAAGTTCTCGAAGCAAACGATGCGCTTATGGTGGCAAACGCAGGCGGCACGGCAACGGCGGCAGTACAGGCTGTAGACAAAAAATCGTTGCTCAAAGCGGGAGTTATAATGCTTCTTGCAATTGCGTTTCACAATCTTCCGGAAGGCATGGCAATAGGAGCGTCGGGTGCTTCGAACTCACAAACAGGTATTTTGGTTGCGATTATAATTGCCGTGCACAACATCCCCGAAGGCATGGCAATATCCGCTCCGCTCGCAAGCGGCGGCGTAAAAGGTTGGAAGACGATTTTGCTTACGGCACTTGCAGGAGCGGCAACCGTAATCGGCGCGCTCATCGGGCTTGCGGTCGGCGGAATAAGCAAACTCGCGAGCGGCATTTGTATGGGGCTTGCAGGCGGTGCGATGCTTTACGTCACTTTTTGTGAAATACTTCCGCAATCCATACTTATGGAAGAAGGCAGAGTGCCTGCCGTAAGTATGCTCGTGGGAATCGTTTGCTCTATGGTGTTCGTGTTTGCGTTCTGAAAGGCGTTTTTCAAGACAAATCACCGAGCAGATGATTTTGGAGATAAAATAACGTATATTCGGGCGCGCGGCGAAAGTCGCGCGTTTTTAATGTGATACACTTTGTATAATTTTGTGACAATTTGCAATAAAGATGATATAATTTTTCCGATGAAAGAACCCGTGAGTAAAAACGGAATAGAAAGTCTCCTTAAAGCACCGCTGAAAGTGCTTGTTTTCGACACGCTCGATTCAACCAACGCGTATGCGAAATCCGCACTGAAAGACGGCGAAAATGAAGATTTTCTCGTAGTGAGCAGGGCGCAGACCGCAGGGCGCGGAAGATTCGAGCGCAAGTTCTATTCTCCAAAAGACTCAGGAGTGTATTTTTCTCTCGTCGTCACGCCGAAAACGAGAGAAGAGATTGCGTTCTACACTCCTATTTGCGCTATTGCCACGGCGGATGCGGTTCGCTCCGTGTGCGGCAAAAACGCGCTCGTAAAATGGGTGAACGACGTGTACGTCGACGGCAAAAAATGCTCGGGCATACTTTGCGAAGCCACGTCTTCCAAAAACGGTGAAATCGACAAGGTCGTCATGGGAATCGGCGTCAATCTATATGAAAAAGACGGCG
>CALGEU010000324.1 GCA_937881285.1 uncultured Clostridia bacterium
ATCAATACGCTGTGAAGTTCAATCCTATTTTGCAGAATCCGCCGACAACCGAGTCTACGCAATCGAAGTCACTGCCTTCAAGCCATATCGAAACGTAGCAATACATGATGTCGCCCCTGTCAAGTTGCGTCGTGCGTCTGAACACGAAATCGTTGTCGTAGAACGGAGTCGTTGCAAAATACCCTGCTTCAATTGCCGCCGCATAACTGTCGCTGTCGGCGTACATGTTGTTTTCGTATTGAAGCAAATCAAAGCGCGGACTGTCAGAACCGAGCGGATATGCCACGTATTCGATGAAACCGTCTGCTTTCGTGCGGCGTTGACCGATTCTTTCGTCTTCAGCGGTGAGCGGAACTCCGTTGACGATGTCTCCGACTTTCCAGAAATTCGCATTCGTGCCGTACAATCTTTCATTGTCGCTGAGCGCGGCGTATATTTTGACGTCGGTGGATTTTGTTTCGTCAAGAGTTTCGTTTTTGTAACTCTCGCCCCACATCACGCGCACGGCGTTTTGCAGATTGTATTTGTCATAGTCAAGCGTCATCTCGTAGTCGATATATGCGGAATCCGTGCCGGTGTTTTTCAACATAAACGTGAAACGAATGAATTTTTCACCGTTGAATTCACCCACTTCAACTTTGTCTGCCGCGAGTTTTTCCTTGACTTCCGCCATGGTGTCAAGAATTTCCCTGCCGTAAATCTTGTTGTACGACACGTCCCACATATGTTCGGGACCGTTGGCGTTGAGATACGGCGTCCAGTATTCGTTGTCAATGGACAGAGATATCGACTTTTCGCGATTGTTGCTGCTTGCCGTGATACGAACGTTGTTCTCCTGAATAAAAAGGAG
Source organism: uncultured Clostridia bacterium (assembly GCA_937881285.1). Lineage (GTDB taxonomy): Bacteria > Bacillota > Clostridia > Christensenellales > CAG-917 > CAG-475. The sequence goes on from CALGEU010000324.1 coordinate 851, forward strand.
CATAACGTAAACGACAGAAGTCACGATAAGCGAAAACACGAGCAGAATGAGCATCGCGCGTTTGAGTTTGCGACGGCTTTCTTCTCTCTTCACCTTTTTGGACGCAACGATAGAGTCTTCCCACTCTTTTTTCAAGCGAGATTGCTCTTTCTTTGCGTCGCGGGCGGATTTGCCCGATTTTGCAGACTTTTTCGACTTTTTGTCTTCGACGGGCTGCTCTGCGGCTTGCTCGCTTTCGACGGTGTCGTCAGTCTGTATGTTTTTGTTTTCGTCTTCGCTCATTTGTTGTTTACGTTTTGTTTTTT
>CALGEU010000325.1 GCA_937881285.1 uncultured Clostridia bacterium
TAACGCCGCAAACGAGACCGATTGCAAGATAAACGAGCGCGCTTTTCCACTCCCAACCCGAAACCGTGTGCGGAATAAGGAAAACGTAATGCGCTCCGTCGATGAACGTCGGATAATACTTTGCGCACATCTCGAACACAACCCAGAACAGCATTGACACGACCATTCCGCCGAAAAGTCCGCCTACACCGCCTGCAACAGTCTTTTTAGGACTGATTTTCGGGCAAAGTTTCTTGCCGCCTATCATCGAGCCGAACCAGTACGCAAACGAGTCGCTTCCGATAATCGGAACGAGAATCGCGTAAAGAATCGCAAAGAGCGCGCTGTATTTGTAACTGATAACCCACGCGGAAGCAAGGAACAGCATGGGATATACGAGAATAAACACGTTTGCAAACAAATCCTTGACTTCGCAAGCCTTCGGGTCGTCGCGCGTAAGTTCGATGCCTGCTTCTTTTGCGTCGTCAACTTCTTTTTGCGTGTGTTTTGCAGGTTTGAACGTGAAAATGGTGAGTGTCATCATCGAGCATACGAGCAAAACGATAAGCAATCCCTGCACTCCCGCGCTCGTTTGAACACTGCCTTGTCCGATGAAGTGTTGCATGAGATAGAACGTCGGATACGCCGCAATCAACATCGTGACGACAGGCGCAACGAACATCTTGTATCCTGCGTCTTTGAAGCATTTGAACATCTCGTATACAGACCCTGCAAGGAAAAGCAGAATCAGCATATCGATGAATATCGGGCTGACGAAATAGCCTGCCACCATAAATCCCGCAACAATGACTAAAAGCACGATTGCAGTCAGCGTTCTTTTGAGCATAACGACTCCGATTGTATATACTAAGTATATACAAAATTGTGATAGCACAGGCAAAACGAATAGATTTTGTCTGCAAGCCGTTTGCAAATTTTCTTATGCAAACGGACAAAATCGGATTTTATTTTCCGAATTTTCTTTGACGTTTTTCAAACTCTTCGAGAATGAAGTCGACGTCGCTCTCGTCCATATCCGGCCAGAGTTTTTCCAAAAACATAAGTTCCGCATAAGCGGACTCGTACAACATAAAATTTGAAAGGCGCATTTCACCGCCCGTTCTGACGACAAGGTCGAGCGGTGGCAAATTTGCGCTTGACAAATGCTTTTCAAACGTATCTTCGACAAATTCTCCGTGGTCGTAGCAAATCTTCGCCGCGTGGATAATATCCGCTCTGCCGCCGTAATTGAAAGCGATATTGAGCGCAATACCTTTGTTTTCACGCGTGCTTTCTTCGATTTGCTCGATAGAATCGGCAAGTTTGTCGTCAAGGACTGCAATGTCGCCCATATACGTAATGCGCATATCTCCGTCGTAAGTGAGATTGAACTTCTTCACCACGTCCGAGATTGCCTGCACTTCGTTTTCGGGTCTCTGCCAGTTTTCCGTTGAAAAAGCGTAAACGGAAACAGCGTCTACACCGCACTCGCCGAGACGTTTAAGGACTCTGTGCAAAGCAACGAGCCCGTACGCATAGCCTTCGGCGCGCGACATACCGTGAGCGGTTGCCCACCTGCCGTTTCCGTCCATAATAAAACCGATATGTTTAGGTTTCATCAGATAGAGAGAATCTCCTGTTCTTTTTCTTTGAAGAGTTTGTCCACTTCGTCAGTGTTCTTTGCAAGAGTCTTGTCCACAACTTCTGTGTAGTTCTTCAAATCGTCTTCGGTGATAACGGAAGATTTTTGAATTTTCTTCAAATCGTCGAGAGCGTCACGGCGTGCGTTGCGCATAACGATTTTCGCTTCTTCAACGAGATTCTTCGCTTCCTTAACGGTTGAGCGTCTGCGTTCTTCCGTGAGTTCGGGGAAAACGAGACGAATGACCTGACCGTCGTTGTTGGGCGTAAGGC
>CALGEU010000326.1 GCA_937881285.1 uncultured Clostridia bacterium
ATTGCGTCGGCAACTTCGTCGGGAGTGCCGAGACGGGAAAGCGGAATGGAGTTGTCGCAAAGATCCTGAATGTCGGAGTCGGAATAGACTTTCATCATATCGGTGGAGATTGCGCCGGGTGCAACGGCGTTTACGCGCACCCCCATAGGCACGACTTCTTTGGCAAGTGCTTTGGTGAAGCCGATGACGGCAGCTTTTGTTGCAGAATATGCAACTTCCATGCTTGCGCCTTTCACTCCCCACACCGACGAAACGTTGACGATAGAACCGTTTGAGTGTGAAAGCATATCGGGAAGAACCGCCTTCGTGACGTTGAACACACCGTCCACGTTGACAGAAAACATTTCGTGCCAGTCGTCGATTGTCGTGTCGATGAAAAGCCCGCTTTTTGCGATGCCTGCGTCGTTGACTAGAATATCGATTCTACCGAAACGTTTTTTCACTGCCGAGACCGCCGCCGATACGCTTTGCGCGTCGGATACGTCGCAAAAAACGGCAAAAACTCCGCCGTAAACGGAGTTCAGTTCGTCCTGCAATTGTTGGGCGCGCTCTTTTGAGCGATTGTAGGTGAAAGCGACGTTGTACTTTCCTGCACACTTTTTGACGAGTGCTTCACCGATGCCGCGACTTCCGCCCGTGATGAAAATTGTCTTTGTCATAATGTCGTATTGCCGTCCAAAGCGACACAAAACGAAAATCGTATCGAACAGGTCTTTCTTTGAAAATTATCGATTGTTTATCTACAATCACCTTGCGATACGATTGCAAAAAGGCATAAAAACGTCACGACGATTGACCAACCGTCGTGACGTTTTGCCGATTATTCGCTTTCTTTTTCGGGTCTGCCGATACCGATATAGGTGCTTTCGGCATCTTCTGCATCCTTGTCAAAGGTCAAAAGATTGATGGTGTGCAGATAGTTGTCGTCATCGGTTGCGAAGAAGAAGAAATCGTTGCCGATGAAGTCAAGCACGAATCCGTCCGTCTTGATGCCTTCGGAAATCACCGTCGTGATGTTGTCGGTTGCTCCCCTATAAGAAATCTTGTAGAGCGCGGAAGCGGATGACGTTGCGGAGAAATACACCACGCCTGCTTCTTTGTCGACTTTCCAAATGGTTTGAGAAGAGTCGCTCACGAGAACGGGATTTTCCGTTTCGATGCCGTTGTACCAGCAATATTTGCTGTCTGCGTTGTATGCGAGCGCGCCTTCATCATAACCGAGCGGAACGAGCGTCGTGGAAGAAATGTGATTGAGCAATTTTTCAGTACCCTTCACGTCGGACGCCTTTGCCATGAACAAACCGTCTTTTTTTGTTTCGCTGTTTTCAGTGTGCGTTTTGTTGTAGTAAATAGTGACAGAACCGTCGCTTTCGACGTACATTTTCGCAAGCGTGTATTTGAACACGTTGAGTTGGTCGTTTTCGGGAGTTTTGCCTTCCGTCACGAACGTGTCGATGGTTGCGAGAGTGCGTTGATTGCTGCCGTCAAGGTTGATTGCGCAAAGGTTGTTGTAGTTCTTGTAACTGTCTTCGCTCGGAGCGTTCTGAACGTAGAACATTTCGTTTGAACCGTACGTCCATGCGATGCTTGCGACGTTTTCAAGCAACGTGCCTTTGGTTGCGCCTTGTCCGTTGTCGATATTCTTGTTGGTCTTCATGCCCGAGAAGTCGATGTAACTCACGGTGTTGCTCGTGAAATACAAAACTCTGGAAGACGTGAAGATATATTCGGAAGAACGAGTGCCGATAGTTCCGATGAGTTGAGTCACGGAGCCGTCGATTTTGGTGCGCATAAAGTCGGTGTCGGTGGTGGAAGCGGTGCCGGATTTGTCTTTGTCGATGTTGGGCGTTGCATAATAAATCCATTCGCCGAAAATCGCGATGCCGCCGTTGACGGAAGAGTTGTAGACGCTCTTCGGGACGAGAAGTTTGCTCGTCGAATTGTCAATCGTGCCGTCTTCTTTCACTTCTGCGCGAACGATGCCTTGTTTGGTTGCCGCGCCCCACGTCGCGTCTGCGTCTGCGCCGACGTATCCGTTGACGAAATAAACGTAATTGCCTTGTTTGACGATATAGCCGCCGTTGGATTCAACGGGTGCGGTCGCATCGCCGCCGCCGATTGCGGTGTTCTTGTAAGGATTGCAGGCAACCAACGTCGCGACGCTTATCACGAGAACCAAAATTGCCGCAAATGCGCTAAAAAGTTTCTTTTTCATTATATTTCTCCTGGGGACAAAGTCCCTTTTGATATTCTTATTTCTCTTCTTTGGGCATATCGATTTTGATATGCACTTCTCTCAGTTGCTTCTCGGTGACGGTGCTGGGTGCGCCCATAAGCACGTCGCGAGCGTTTCTGTCCATCGGGAAGGTGATGATTTCTCTAATGCTGGGTTCGTTTGCAAGAAGCATTACGATACGGTCAACGCCCGGTGCGATACCTGCGTGCGGCGGTGCGCCGAATTTGAACGCGTTGTAAAGTGCCGAGAATTTCTCTTCGATGACTTCTTTGCCGTAACCGACGATTTCAAACGCCTTTTCCATAATTGCAGGCTCGTGGTTTCTCACCGCGCCCGAACTCAATTCCACGCCGTTGACCACGCTGTCGTATTGATATGCGACGATGTCGAGCGGATCTTTGTTGTTGAGTGCGTCGAGTCCGCCTTGCGGCATAGAGAACGGATTGTGGCAGAAGCCGAGATTGCCTTCGTCGTCGTATTCGTACATCGGGAAGTCCACGATCCAGCAGAATCTGAACGCGTCTTTTTCGAGAAGGTCGAGACCGACGCCGAGTTCGGTGCGAACGTAGCCCGCTTGTTTTTCGACGCCCTTCTCTTCTGCGAGAATCGCGACGAATCCGCCTGCGTTCAAGCCGAGTCTTTCAACGAGTGCGTCTTTGCTGTCAGCAAGGAATTTCGCAATTCCGCCTGCAAGTTCGCCTTTCTCGTCGAGTTTGAACCAGTACATATTGCTTGCGCCGTTGAGTTTTGCTTTTTCGACGAGTGCGTCAATCCACTTTCTCGTCTCTTTGAAATCGTTGACGGCGATTGCCTTTATAGTCTTACCTTTTTCAAAGAACGGTGCTTTTTCTGAAAGAATGTCCGTGACGTCTTTGATGATAAGCGGGTTGCGAAGGTCAGGTTTGTCCGAGCCGTAATCTCTCATTGCGTCGCGATAAGTGATTCTGCGGAACGGACCTTCGTCGACTTTGTAGTTCTTGGGAGAGAACTCTTTGAACACGCCGCTGAGCACGTCTTCCATAACCGCAAAAACGTCTTCCTGCGTCGCGAAGCACATTTCGGTGTCGAGTTGATAGAACTCGCCCGGGCTTCTGTCCGCACGCGCGTCTTCGTCTCTGAAGCACGGCGCAATCTGGAAGTATTTGTCAAAACCCGAAGCCATGAGCAATTGTTTGTATTGCTGCGGTGCTTGCGGAAGCGCATAGAAGTGACCCGGATAAAGTCTTGACGGCACGATATAGTCACGTGCTCCTTCGGGAGAAGACGACGTAAGAATCGGGGTCGTGATTTCCAAAAATCCGAGCGAAGTCATCTTGTTGCGAAGCCAACTGACCACTTTGGAGCGGAACACTATCTTCGCTTTTACGTCGGGGTTTCTCAAATCGAGAAAACGATATTTGAGACGTACGTCTTCACGAGATTGAGTGCTTGTTGCGATTTCAAACGGGAGAAGTTCGTAGCACTTGCCGAGCAGTTCGATTTTTTCGGGTTCGATTTCAATCATACCCGTGGGCATATCCTTGTTGGGTGCGCTTCTCAAAACCACTTTACCTTCGATGGATATCGTGCTTTCGCGCGGGATAGAGCGGATTTGTTCTTTCTTCTCTTCGTCGCTCACGACCGCCTGCGTATATCCGTAGTAGTCGCGCAACACGAAGAAGATGACTGCGCCAAGGTCGCGTACGCTGGAAAGCCAGCCGCACAGTTTGACGTGTTTGCCTTCGTCGGATTGTCTTAATTCTCCGCAATTGTGAGTTCTCAGTTCCATAAACACCTTTGAGTATTTTTGAATTAGATTTTTGTTTTATATCAAAGCAGATTTATGCCTGCTTCGTCGCATCTTTCGTGCATTTCGTCGGGCCACAGACTCGATTGCACTTCGCCGATATGCGCTTTTTGCAGTATCAGCATACAAAGTCTCGATTGTCCTATTCCGCCGCCTATCGTGAGCGGAAGCGTACCTGCGATTATTTGCTTGTGGTAGTCGTTTTCGAGTCTGTCCGTCGCGTTTGCAAGTTCCAGTTGTTTTTTGAGACTATCCGCATCGACTCTTATGCCCATCGACGAGATTTCTATACTCTCGCCAAGCACCTCGTCATAAAAAATTATGTCTCCGTTGAGCGACCAGTCGTCGTAGTCGGGTGCTCTGCCGTCGTGCGGCTTTCCGTTTGAGAGTGCGCCGCCGATGTTCATAAGGAATATCGTTCCGTACTCTTTTGCAAGCGCGCTTTCTCTTTGGTGAGAATCGAGTTCTGGATATCTGTCAAGCGCGTCCTGCGTCGTGACGAAAGTCACTTCTCTTTTGAGATTCAGGTCGATAACGGGAAACGCCCTTTTGGTCTCGTCGAGCGTGTCGCATATCGCGGAAACGATTCTCGTCACTATCATTTTGAGAAAATCGCGGTTGCGTTGCTCTTTGGATATGACCATTTCCCAGTCCCACTGGTCAACGTAAATGGAGTGTTGGTTGTCGCACTTATCGTCTCTGCGGATTGCGTTCATATCCGTATAAAGACCTTCGCCGTTTCTGAAACCGTATCTTTTGAGCGCAAGTCTTTTCCATTTCGCAAGGGAGTGAACTATTTCCGCTTCAACTCCGCCCTGTTCGAGAATGTCGAATTTCACCGCTCTTTCGACGCCGTTAAGGTCGTCGTTGACGCCCGTTTTGCTCTTCACGAACAACGGCGCGGAAACTCTCTCGAATCCGAAATTTTTTATAAGGTTGCGCTGAAACGCGTCTTTTACGAATTTTATCGCTTTTTCCGTCTCGCGAACGGACATTTTGCTTTTATAACCTTCGGGCACAATCAAGGAATACATATCGTCTCTCCTTTTTCTCGCATTTTCCCCCTGCAGAAAAAGTCTTTCGTGATTTTACGCCATAAGGTCGCCGGCGGTTCTGGAATAGAGTTGTACGTCACGGATGTTGCCGATGCCCGTCACGTACATAAGAATACGTTCGAGACCGAGACCGAAACCGCTGTGCGGAACGCTGCCGTACTTTCTCAAATCCATATAACCGGTGTAGTCGTCAAGGTTCATTCCGCGCTCGACCATCGCCTGTTTGAGTTTGTCGTAGTCCGCTTCGCGCTCGGAGCAGCCGATGATTTCGCCGACGCCCGGAACGAGCAAGTCGGTTGCCGCAACGGTGAGTCCGTCGTCGTTTTGTTTCATATAGAAGGATTTTATCTTCTTGGGATAGTTGATGACGAATACGGGCTTGTTGAACAC